>CAIKOJ010000140.1 GCA_903829015.1 uncultured Bacteroidota bacterium | reverse complement strand
GACAGAATCGTAGTGAAGGATTTCGACATACTGGTTGGCGACAGTGGTATCAACCTGATATCCATTAATAAATTGGTCTCCATCCAGGGTGATTCCATACACTGCATCCGGAATACCATTGCTAGCGTTCCAATAAAATCTTCGCTCTATAGGATGTACTCCGATTTTGTTGCTTATATCCTGCATCCATAAAGAATGAGTCAAGCCGCCTTGAGTAAGTGTGCCAGCTAGACTAAAACGACTTTTATCATGAGGATAATAATAGGCAGAAATCAGGATATTCCAAGCCACTCCATTTCTCAATACTGAACTTTTACCCAATTCTATGACATGGCCCGTTGTATCCGGGGGTATCTGCGGAGGATTGATGGGATCCTCTGGAGTATTCTTTGAACAAGCATAGCACAGGGTTAGAATAGCCAAAATGAATAGTAAATGCCTCATAGTTAATTGCTTTTAGCGATCATAAACTTATGGGTTTCCTGTATTCCATTGGGCATTTGAAGGCTTACGAAATAGAGCCCATCATTGTAGCCTTCCACCGGAATGGCGAGTTGCGATTCGCTGGTGTGTTCAGTTTTGCCTGTAGCAATTACCTTACCCCATGTGTCCACCAATTTGAAGGTAATCACATCATTCATTGACAATGCTTTATTCTGAACAAAAAGGATGCCGTGTGATACCGGGTTTGGGAAAAGAGCGGTTCCAGGCAACGGCTGCGTAGTCAAATCCGAGTTCCCGCTAAGGCCGGGGCGATGATCCATGAGGCACTGGCAGGAATTGACCGTGACTTTTTGAATACGGCTTATAGATACATTGTCAGAAGAGACCACCACACATTTAATCCAAAAAACGGGGCAAGCCGGATGTGAAGAAAGGTTAAGAGTCGTTCCTGTACCTAGAAATTGAGGTGAACCACCCGTTGGAAAAACCCCGGAAGTGTTCCAAAACCAATAGACTGTGTAAGGTGCTATGCCTGGCAACCCAGCGCTTGGTGGGGTAATCGTGGCGGTAAGTGTGATAGGAGTAGTGCATGGAGCGGCACTAATACTTACACTTAATTCAGTAGTAGGGTCGTAACTGCCAACAGCACAACCTACTTTTCGTATCTGATCGGCATTGTCTGCATTTTTAGCGCCTATCCGCCCTGTGGACTCTCCGTTGTACGAAATAGAAGGGTTGGAATAATGTAGAATAGGGTAGTCATCCTTTATACTGATGTAATAAGTATTCCCATTTGCCTCCATTTCATAATAATCTTCAGGTAGTACTATCTTCCCCAGTATTGTATGCCAAGAGCCATACACATCATTTAATAGGATCGGAAGCGGAATAGGAGGTATATATCGTTTGGCATGTGCGCAAACTTTTGTGTCGTCATTTCCTAAATCAAAGCTCCAATTATGACGGCATCCCAAATTATGGCCTAACTCGTGAGCAAATGCGTAGATACTTAGAAAATACTGAGGCATTACAATTGAAAATGCCCTACTAGGGTCTGGTGGTGTTGGGCAATTGGCAACCCCGCCGCCAATATCATAGATAATATGAGGTATAAGCACTACCAAGTCTGCTTTGTTCGCGGAGCGTTCCGGTTCGGAAAATACCGGTAATGAAATTAGATCGGCTGAAAGAGAATTAGGATTTGCAAAAGGGAATCCCGATTTAACCACCCATTTTACCCTGATTTCCTTGTTGGGAATATCGCTGTTCCAGAAGGCGCTGTTAACGGAAGCCTGTCCCAGCAAAGCAAACACGTCTACGCTTCCGTACAT
>CAIKOJ010000139.1 GCA_903829015.1 uncultured Bacteroidota bacterium | reverse complement strand
TTTCTTTTGTAAAAACTAAGCCACTTACCCCATACAAAGCACAGGTTTTGGAAGAATTACAAGAGGCAGTTGAAAATATGAAACTCGTGAAAGAAGGTAAATTGAAGCCAAAATCTGCAAAAGAGCTGCTGAATGAGTTATGAAGTTGTAACTATACCGCCGTTTGAAAAGCAGTTAAAGCGCTTGGCTAAAAAATACCCATCGCTTAAGTCGGAATTTTCAGATTTAATAGAACGTCTTGAATTAAATCCCTTAAGCACTTTTAAAAAAAATCTCGTACTAAGATTGCAATGAACATATTACTTATCCACCAGTATTTTTTGGAAGAAGATGATCCCGGCGGTTCGCGGTGGAATGAGTTTACGCGCGTGTGGAGTGAGCAGGGGCACACCATAACGGTGCTCGGTGGCATGATGCATTACAACGGTAAAGAGAAGAGGCAGGAGTATAAGGGTAAGTATTTTGTGAAAAAGAATCAAGGGTCAGTAAATGTGTGGCGTTGCCATGTATCAGAGGCGTACAACAAGCATTTTATCGGTAGGCTGTGGGGATATTTTTCGTTTATGTTCTCAGCGTTGTATGCCGGGTTATTTAAGGTGTCGGGTAAGTTTGATGTGGTGATAGTTACATCACCGCCTTTGTTTGTAGGAGTAACGGGCTATTTGATATCGAGGTTGAGGCGGATGCCTTTCGTGTTTGAAGTGCGGGACCTTTGGCCTGAGTCGGCTATCGATACAGGGGTGCTTAAAAACAAATTAGTGATCAGGCTGGCATATTGGGTGGAAGGGTTCATATATAAACGTGCAAAGCTGGTGAATATGCTAACACCGGCGTTTTATAACGTGCTGAGAGATAAGAAGGGTATTGCTGAGAATAAGCTGATACAAATATCCAATGCGGCTGACTTTAGTTTGTCGGAAGACCTCCTGCGGAATTTTGAGCGGGAGCCTTTCAGAAAGGAGCATGGGCTGGATGGCAGATTTGTGATCACTTATGTAGGTGCGCATGGTGTAGCCAACCATCTTGAGCAACTGCTGGATGCCGGTGAGGCGCTTAAGGATACCAATGTTTTGTTTTTGCTGATAGGGCAGGGGATGGAGAAGGAAAGACTGATGAAAATGGCTGTTGATAGAAAGGTGACGAATGTGCGGTTTCTCGATTCTGTGCCAAAGGCAGATGTATTCCGGTATATACTGGCATCTGAAATGGGGGCTTCTGTGCTGAAGAGGGTAGATACGTTTAAAACGGTATACTCCAACAAGACTTTTGATTATATGTCTTGCAGGAAGCCGATATTAATGGCGATTGATGGTGTATCGAGAGAACTGGTAGAAGCCGCGGGCGCGGGTTGTTACGTCGAGCCGGAGAATACAGCAGAGTACAACCGCGTGATACGGGAATACCTGAGTGACCCTGCACGTTTGATTCGAGAGGGGGAGAGCGGATATAGATTCGCTAAGGAAAATTTTGACAGGGAAGTGTTGGCGAAGAAATATCTGGAACACATCAAGACCATTTCTCAACTCAACTAGGGTGAAGCAGCGCTCCGAAGTTTTATTCCATCGACATCGCCACCATCTCAGCAATATCCATCACTTTTACTGAGTCCTCTTTTTCTTTGTTTTTGATACCGTCTGTCAGCATTGTCATACAGAAGGGGCAGTTGGATGCTACAATAGTTGCCCCGGTTTCGAGTGCCTGTTCGGCACGTTCGAAGTTGACCCTTGAAGTACCTGCTTCTTCTTCCTTAAACATCTGAGCCCCACCGGCACCACAACACATGCCGTTACTGCGGCATTTTTTCATTTCTATCAGCTCATTATCAAATGCTTCCAGCACCTCGCGTGGGGCTTCATAAATGTTGTTGCCGCGGCCCAGGTAGCAGCTGTCGTGGTAGGTAATGCGCTTGCCTTTGAAAGCGCCGCCATCTTTTAATTTGATCCGACCATCGTTTATCAACTGCTGCAGAAAGGTGGTATGGTGCATGACTTCGTAGGTTCCACCTAAAGCAGGGTACTCGTTCTTAAATACGTTGAAGCAATGCGGGCAAATGGTTACAACTTTCTTAATTCCGTAGCCATTGAGCGTATGTATGTTGTTGTACGCCATCATCTGAAACAGGAATTCGTTGCCTGCCCTGCGCGCTGGATCGCCGGTGCATATTTCTTCTTTGCCAAGAATAGCAAACTTAATACCTACTTTATCCAGTATCTGTGCAAATGCTTTGGTGACTTTTTGTGCGCGCTGATCGAAGCTGCCGGCACAACCTACCCAAAACAAAATTTCAGGTGTCTCTCCGCTTGCTGCATATTCAGCCATTGACTTTATCGGCATACTGCTATTTGTTTTGTATTCGTTTAAGCAACATCATTCACCCATGCATCTCTATCATCCGGGCTGAACTTCCATGGTGCCATATTGTTTTCAATATTCCCAAACATCATATTCCACTCCTGCGGTGCGTTGCTTTCTTCCATTACCAGATTGCGGCGCAGTTGCATGATGATGGATAAAGGATCAATCATCACAGGGCAGGCATCTACGCATGCCTGGCATGTTGTGCAGGCACGAAGCTCCTCTACGGTGATATAGTCATTGAGTAACGTCTTGCCATCTTCTTTAAATTCTTTGTTGGCATTAATATTTTTACCCACTTCCTCCAGCCTGTCGCGGGTATCCATCATTATTTTGCGTGGAGAGAGTTTTTTACCGGTTTGGTTTGCAGGGCACTCAGAAGTGCAGCGGCCGCACTCTGTGCAAGAGTACGCATCAAGCAAGTTCTTCCAGCTTAGGTCGGTTACATCTTTTGCACCAAAACGCTTATGCTCCTGCTCTCCGGTTACGGCGGGTGCTTTATCGGGCTCCATCATATACAGTACTTCGTTCTGTATCTCAGGCATATTTTTTATCTCCCCATTGGCATTCAATTTTGAATAATAGGCATTAGGGAATGCCAGCACAATATGGAAATGCTTTGAATAAGGCAGATAATTGAGGAAGAAGAACACCCCAATAATGTGCAACCACCAACAGGTGCGCTCGATGACAATCAGTGTGGTTGCGGAACAGCCGGAAAAGAGACCGGTTAGGTGCCCTGTGATCCAGAAGGGCGAAGTAGCAGTATAGTGTTCTGCACCCAGTGCTTGCAGGCTGAGGTCGGCAGTATTCATTATCAGGAACAGAGACATGAGCACAACTTCAGTGATGAGGATAAGGTTGGCATCGTTGCGGGGCCAGCCTTTCAGTTCAGCCATGTTTAGCCGCCGTACTTTAAGGATGTTTCTGCGGACCAGGAAAATGAGACATGCAATCAGCACCAGCGCAGCAAGTATTTCAAAGAAACCAATGAGCCAGCTATACAGGTTGCCCAATACCGGCACGAACAAACGATGTACACCAAAAATGCCGTCGAGTAAAATTTCGAGAATCTCGGCATTAATGATCACGAAGCCGGCATAAACCGCCAAATGCAAAAACGCAGGCAACGGTTTTTTGAACATTTTCTTCTGGCCCAGTGCCAGTAAAACCATGTTTTTCCACCTTTGGCCAGGATTGTCGGTTAGGTCTTCGTCGCGCCCAAGCAATATATTTCGCCTCATTTCTTTGATCTTTTTGGCGAATATGTAAATGGAAACGGCAGCTAAAGCAATAAAAAGTATCTGTTGTACCACATGCATGAGGCAGGCAATTAGAACCCGAAAGTAATAGGTTTTAAGACAAAAATCAAAGGTGTAAACTTAAAAATCAGTATTGTTTTATCAATACTAGTATAGGCAATGCCCAATTGCATTCGGAAATAGGGAGTTGACGCCAATTTGATATGTTTTTAACAAAAAAATGTTTAGGTTTGGTGTGAGGAAAAAAAGAGAAAAAATGAATAGAATTATCTCAAATGCCGTAGTCCGGTTTTTTTTATTGCTTGTATTTGCGCTGGTTTCAGGTACAACCGGTTATTCGCAGCAGATAACGCCACAAAATCTGGAGAAACTACAGATCATGGAAGATTCGCTGGTGGGAACTGCGGACTCGATGTATGAGTCTTTTATACCAGATACTCATATAATGCTTTCTGAAAAATTTGTGAAACAACTTGTGAGGGCGTTAAAAATACCTAATTCATATTATTATCCGTTTGATTCTCTGAAGCATTTGATTAACATTATTTATCCAGACGATAATAGTTTCAGGATATTTAACTGGGAAATTACGGCAGGTAATATTCCAAAGAGATATTATGGTGCAATACAAATGCCACAGGAGCAGCTTAAATTGTACGGATTGCTCGATTATTCTGAACAAGTAGGGAAGGGTGCTGAAGACAGTATACTATCGGGTGGTAAATGGTTTGGTGCACTGTATTACCGAATTATGACTCAGGAAGTGCAGGGACGCAGGCTTTATACTCTGTTTGGTTTAAATGATGAAGACAGGTTGGTTACCAGAAAAGTGCTTGATCCGCTGATGATAGGGGAGAAAGGCCCTCGGTTTGGTGCTCCGATTTTTGGCGTAGGTTCTACTAATTTTCCGCGGCAACGAGTAAACAGATTTGTGCTGGAGTATAAAAAGGGTGTAAACGCATCGATGAACTGGAACGAGGAAAAACAAGTTATTATTTTTGATAAGTTGGTCTCTATTACCAACGATCCTGGTCGGAAATACACGTATGCACCTAGCGGAGGATATGATGGATTTGTATGGCGGAACGAAAACTGGAATTATTTACAGGATCTGATACCTGTGACCATACTGAGGGATGGTGAAGCTCCCCCTGATCAGAAATAGTCGTGTGATTCTGGCGATTTTTCACTACTTTTGCGCACTTTTTAATGCAAACCTGAGCAACTGGTCCGGTAGCTCAGCTGGATAGAGCACCAGCCTTCTAACCTGCCTGCCGGCAGGCAGGGCTGGGGGTCATTGGTTCGAATCCAATCCGGTTTGTGAAATTTGAAGGACTGGTATTTATTTTTGGAGAAATGTTCTTTGTATATGTATTGAGGAGTGACCGTAATGGTTATTTTTATGTGGGCATGACCAACAATGTAGATAGGCGTTTGAAACAACATAACGGTGGGGAGGTTAGGTCAACAAAAGCATTTACTCCGTGGGTATTGTTATTTTTTGAGACTTTCAAAACCCGAATAGAGGCAAGAAAAAGAGAAGTATATTTGAAGTCAGGTATAGGTAAAGAGTTTATAAAAAGTAAAGTTGAGTACTGGTCCGGTAGCTCAGCTGGATAGAGCACCAGCCTTCTAAGCTGCGGGTCATTGGTTCGAATCCAATCCGGATCACATTTACAATCGCAAACCCTTGATAGCATTGACTTTCAAGGGTTTCTTTTTTGCTTGTGGCATTTTTTGTGGCATTTTTTAAAGCAATCTTAACTGCAAAAGACCCCAAAAATGGGGTCTTTTGCATTATATTCACTATGTATTTATTAAACTTCGCCA
>CAIKOJ010000138.1 GCA_903829015.1 uncultured Bacteroidota bacterium | reverse complement strand
TCTTTGTCTATGAAAAGTGCTGTTTTCTCTTTTACTTCGGTGCCGGTTGGTGTGAGCCACTTAATTAGTTTATTTTCATTGAAATAGAACCTGTTTACATCCAATTTGGTTTTTTTATCGTCGTACCATACTGTGTCGTTATGTGCTTTAGCCCATTCTTCGGTTTGGGATGCACGGCAGTTGTAAATGAAATTTTGTTCTATGACTAGTATCAACATACCGTCATCAAAATAACATTCCGTGAAAGTCCGGCAGGTATCTGTGAAATGCTCGGCAATTATTTTTTTTACTTCTTCGTCTCTGTAATACCCCGTTATTGTTCCACCCCCAGCATTGGTCAAATCATCAACCTGCTTGGCCTTCAGGTCTTTTTGCTTTTCGTTGATCTCCTTGTATTTCTTTTTTATATTGGCCAGAACATCTTCCGGCTTCTTTTTGCAGGCGGAAAAGCAAATCAAAGAGAATAGAAATAAGAGTAAAATCCTTTGCATGGTTGCTGTGAAATTATAATTCCGGCAAAATTAATCCAATTTGAATTGACGCAGGCATGCGGAACTTGTCCGATATGGCACTGAAAATTAAAACCTGAGGTGTTTTACTGTCTGGCCATCGTTGATGAGTTGCTTCAGGGAGCCAATGCCAATCTGCAGGTGCGTCTCCAGAAAGTTTTTTGTGACCATTGTGTCGCTTACAGCGGTTTTTACGCCATCCGGTACCATTGGCTGGTCTGAAACAAGCAGCAAAGCACCTGTTGGTATCTCGTTGTAAAAACCGGTGCTGAAGATGGTGGCAGTTTCCATGTCTATTGCCATTGCCCTGATCTTTCGCAGATATTCCTTGAACTCTTCATCATGCTCCCAAACTCTTCTGTTGGTGGTGTAAACGGTGCCGGTCCAGTAGTCCATGGAAAGGTCGCGGATAGTAGTAGATATGGCCTTTTGCAAGGCGAAGGAAGGCAAAGCTGGTACCTCGGGAGGGAAGTAGTCGTTGCTGGTGCCATCGCCGCGAATGGCTGCTATTGGTAGTATCAGGTCGCCGACTTTATTTTTCTTTTTGAGTCCGCCACATTTACCCAGGAAAAGAACAGCCTTTGGCCCAATAGCCGAGAGTAGGTCCATCATGGTTGCAGCACCCGGACTACCCATACCGAAATTTATGATAGTTATATTTTCGGCGGTAGCGCACTGCATAGGCTTGTCCTGCCCAATAACAGGCACGTTATGTGTTTTCGCAAAGTGCGAAACGTAGTCGTTGAAATTGCAGAGAAGGATGTACTGCCCGAAATCTTTGAGGCTCTGACCGGTGTATCTGGGCAGCCAGTTTTCTACAATTTCCTGCTTTGTTTTCATCAATTAAAGATAAGAAATAAACTGCTATTTGCCAGTCGGAAAGATTTGGTAGAGGATTCCGCGTTTACTTTATATTTTTGAATCAATGATCGATCTCGATTTTTCAAATTGCAAGCTAAACCTTCGAATGGAAGGGGAGAAGACAACGATCTTTGACCCTATACGAAAGAAATGGCTGGTCCTCACTCCGGAGGAACATGTGCGACAGTACACGTTGCAATTTATGATGAGTGTGCTACACTATCCGGTGGCATTGATAGCCGTGGAAAAGACAATCAGTGTAGGTGCCATGAAAAAAAGGTTTGATATTGTTGTGTATAACAGAAATCATGAACCCTGGCTGCTTGCAGAATGTAAGGCTCCGGAAGTGGAGATAACCGAAACAACACTGCACCAGTTGTTAAACTATCAGCGCACCATCAGATCAGATTATTGGTTGCTTACAAACGGACATCAGACATATTGCGCTGATGCCAGGCTGGTTGAAAATATTTGCTGGTTACAATCACTTCCCGCCTATGAGTTTTGAGTAACGGTCGCTTTTCATTACATCCAGCGCCTTGTTCACCACTTCGTCTTTTTTAATGCTTATTGAATAATAGCCGTTATCACGGAACAGAAACCGAGCCAGCTGGGCTTTGATCTGTGTATTAAAAAAATCACCGTTGGTGGGTTTTGATAATTCTTTTAAAACGTTCTTCTTAACATCGGGTGAAAGCATGGCCAGATAGCTGCCGGCAACCTGCTCCTGCGCATTAAAAGATTGGCTATAATCGGTGATGCTTTTGTAACTGAGTTTTTGCTTGTTGCGTATGAAGTAGTCCCAAATAGCAGTTTTCAGTTCTTCGCTGTACACCATTTTCAGTAATGCCACTGAAAGGAAAGAGGTGTCGTAAGGTACATATACATCGGGCTTAATGCCGCCGCCACTGTATACTATACGGTGATTGGCAGTGTAAAACACTGATGTGTCTGCGGCAGAAGAATCTTCAACGGTCAGTGCATCCGCTTCAAAACGTTTTTCATAGTCTTCCTGATAGGCCTCTTTACCATTGGCAAATGATCTTTGGATACAGCGCCCGGAAGGTGTGTAGTATTTTGCAATCGTGAGCCTGATGGCTGCACCATCGGGCAGGTCGTATTGTTCCTGCACGAGGCCTTTGCCAAATGTGCGTCGGCCTATAACAATGCCCCTGTCCCAATCCTGGATGGCCCCGGCTAAAATTTCGCTGGCAGAAGCTGAGCTTTCATTGACAAGAACTGCTAGTTTGCCATTTTCAAACAGCCCTTTGTCGCTGGCTTTGTAATCCTTTCTTGCAGAGTGAGTGCCTTTTGTGTACACTATCAATTTTGTGCTGTCGAGGAATTCATCGGCTATGCTGGTAGCAGCATCGATATAGCCACCCGGGTTATCGCGGAGATCAAGTATGAACTGTTTAGCGCCTTTGGCTTTCAGTTTCTTCAATGCCGCAGAACATTCATCGTAGGTTGTGGCACTGAAGCGGTTGATCTTTATATAACCAGTAATGTCATCGACCATTAAACTGGCCTCAACGCTATAGATTGGGATGATACCGCGGGATAGTGATATTTTCTTGACTATGTCGTTGGTTGATTTTTTCACGAACACATCGACAGGGCTGTGGTTCTTGCCTTTGAGCAGATGAACGATCCTATCAGATGTAATACTGTTGCCGGCAACAAGGCTGTCATTTACCTTCACTAACTGGTCACCTACCTCAATTCCGGCACCCTCAGCCGGGCTATTTTCAATGACGGAAGTAACTTCAATGGTGTCCCTGATTATAGAGAATCCAATACCAATGCCAGAGAATTCGCCGTCGAGGTCTTCGTTGAGTCCCTGCAGTTCTTCGGCAGGTATGTAGACAGTATGCGGATCGAGATTTTTAAGAATGCCGTCTACGGCATCTTTGTACAGTTGATTGCCATTGACCGTATCAACGTAGCGGTCGTTTACCAGATCAATGATCTCTTCCAGCCGGTCGTTTCTAGTAATGGCAGTATTGATATCACGCTTGAACCTGATGGTATCACGCAGGTTGAACCCAATAATCATTCCCAAGACCAAAACCAGTGAAAAAAACAGTGGAGTCCAGACCTTAAACCCATCCCTACGTTGTACGTCCATTTTCAGAAAAACTGCATACAAAAGTAAGCAATAGGTGCATCGCTGAAAAATAAATTTATAGTATGAAACCTTAAAGTTGGTAGGATCAGTAATCCATTGCAAGGCGGAAGCCTACGCTCCACCTGCGTGTGTCGGGCGTCATGAAGCTGCGATACACATTGCGGCAAACCACATCCGGATCAAGATATGAGCCACCGCGCAGTATCCTTTTTTGGCCCTTTTCAGGTCCTTTAGGGTTCAGTTCATCAACAGATTTTTTGTAGTAATCTTCGCCATACCAGTCTTCGCACCACTCAATAACATTGCCACCCAAATCGAATATGCCAAGCTCATTTGGTTTCTTTTGGCCTATCTCGTGGGTAATACCATTCTCTTTGCCATACCATGCTACATCTGCGAGCTTATTGCTACCGGGGTACTGGTAGTTTTTCGAGTACTTTCCTCCGCGTGCCGCATATTCCCATTCGGTTTCGGTGGGCAGGCGGTATTTTTTGCCTGTTTTGGCATTTAGTTTTTTAATAAATTCCTGAGCATCTTCCCAGCTTACCTTAACTACCGGGCAGTTGTCGCAGTTCTTGTTGCTGTAGTCTGCATCGGTATATGCCGGTGGCTTAATGCCCATTATATTGCGCCATTGGCCGAGTGTAACTTCATATTTGCCAATAAAGTAGCTGCCTACAGTAACGCGATGCAGGGGTTTCTCGTTGTTGTACTCGCTAGTGAGGAATTTGTGGTCGTCGCAACCCATAAAGAAGCTGGCTCCCTTAACAAATATCAATTGAATATTCATGTCGTCCTGACTACGGCCAGAAAAGCACATTAGTATGAACGCAAACAGTATCGTGGTTCTTTTCATAAAATAATATGAATAGTTTTATGTATTGATTCCTAAAACATGGCGAATATACTAATAATCAGTTACCCATAGATGAAAAGGGGAATGTTAAAACATGAAAGTTGGGGGTTAGCCTTTAAGTTTGAGCAATACCGGTAGAATGGGGGAGTTCGCTCCCAAAACCGGCAGGTATGGTGAATATCTTTCCGGAATGTGAATAATGTAACATTTAGGAAACGGGCTGTAACATATTAATGCAGGCAAAGGCAACCTTTGCTTCATTAAGTTTAAACCCATGCCAACGAAAACTAAGTATCACCCCATTGTGGGTGAACTGACAGCAATGATAGATGCAAATAAATGGCAGCCGGCATTTGAAAAGTCTATTCAAGTAGCGAACGATAAGAACGTGCCGCTCATTGCGCATATTAAAACATTGGATCACTATCTCGAATGGATCAGTGATTTCCTGTACTGGGTGCCAAGAGAAAAATCATCTGGCGAGAATGTAAATGATCATCTCTACGCATTTTATTTTATTGCTGATCAGGAGCCTGTTTTATCGTTACAGAATAAACTGGTACCACATGATAAAGCACCGGCACTTACCCCGTTTTCTAAATGGTTGGTTAGCTACGCCAATGCGATGGGGCTTTTTCTTGATACACCTGAATCATTGACGGCAGAATCAGAAAAGACCTTTTATGATTCGCCCTGCTACAATATGAATGAGTATGTGCGGCCAAACGGCGGATGGAGCTCTTTCAACCAACTTTTTGCAAGGCACTTCAAGCCGGGTTATCGACCAATTGCTGCCATATCAGACCATTCAGTAATAGTATCTCCTGCAGATTCTGCATTTGGCGGACAGTGGGAAATCAGAAAAGACTCGCACGTAACCGTTAAGAAGCTGAACTGGAAAATATGCGAACTGCTGGAAGGAAGCCCATATAAAGACCGTTTCGAAGGTGGACTTTTTATGCACTCCTACCTGGGTCCGACGGATTATCACCGCCAACATGCCCCGGTGGCTGGTAAAGTGTTGGAGGCACGCGTAATTCAAGGGCAGGCGTACCTGGAGGTTGAAGCAGTACCAAGAATTGACGAACCGGGCAAGCATACAATTCACCTTAAAGCGGCATATGATTCCCTCGATACCCCAGGATACCAGTTTGCCCAAAGCAGGGGTCTTATTGTGCTCGATTCACCCATTGGGCTTGTGGCTGTTTTGCCCATAGGTATGTGCCAGGTGTCTTCGGTTATTATTACAGCAGAGGTTGGTGTTACTGTTCGTAAAGGGGAAGAACTATCGTATTTCCAGTTTGGCGGGTCTGATATCATTGTGTTGTTTGAGGCTTCC
>CAIKOJ010000137.1 GCA_903829015.1 uncultured Bacteroidota bacterium | reverse complement strand
TTTGTTATTTTATCAAACGTTTGCTGCTATTGCATTTTCACAAACTTCTCTGCTTTCAGCAACGTATTATTTTCGTCGTATACCATGATCATATACATACCATCAGACAACTGACCAACATTGATGCTTACAGCTTCTTTGCGATCGATCAGTATTTTACCATCAGGACTAGCTATAGTAACAAATACTCTTACAGGTGCATCAATATGAAGTATTGAAGTAGCAGGGTTAGGATAAATCTTCACCTCGCCAATTGTTACTACCTGAACCTTGTTCACTCCCGGGAATACAAAAGGAGCAGATGTATCGCTGCAACCGCCTACTGTTGTTACAACCACAGTAAATGTATCGCCTGCAATTCCTAATGGCTGCATGCTTTGAGCAGTATCACCAGCAATCGCAACGCCATTTTTAAACCACTGGTAGGTTACGAATGAATCCGTCATTAACCTTACAGCGGCTGTGTCGTAGCTGATCACAGGCACCTGCTGAGGCAATACAGTTGTTGCAGAGAACATTTCCTCACAAGTACCGTTGCTGATGCTGGCAGTATAGGTGCCAGGTGTAGTTGCGTAATACCATGAGTTCACCTCGCCTGCCAAAGGCAGACCTCCCTGATACCACTGGTAGGTAATGCTAGTGCTGTCAGAAGTGAGTACATACAATGTTACCGGATCATTACCGCATAATATTGCAGAGCCAGAAGGGAACAACGCCGCAGTAGGCATTGGATTACCAACGTTCATAGGGAATATTGCAGAAGTAACGCAACCTGTTGTAGGTGATGTAACTGTGTAGCTGATCGTCACCGTACCAGGAGAAACCCCCGCAACATTACCACCAGGACTTACAGTAGCTACTGCAGAATTGCTGGTGCTCCAAGAACCACCGGCAGTAGAATCGCTGAGGTGAATTATTAAACCCTGACAAACTGAAGACATACCGCTGATCGGTGAAACAACCGGGCCACCGGTAACAGTTCTTGTTGCAGTAACGAAAGTATCACATCCAAAGCTATTGGCTACGGTATAAGTAAATGTAACAGTACCCACAGATACACCGGTTACTACGCCGGTTGCGCTAATTGTTGCCACAGTAGCATTGCTGCTTGTCCATACACCACCGGCAGTTGTATCCAGTAAAGTAATTGTGCCACCCTGACATACGGTTAATGAACCAACTATAGGTCCTACTACCGGAGGGCCGCTCACGTTAACCACTGCTGAACCACTCATTGTAGCTGAACAACCTGTTGCTGCATCTGTAGCGATAACAGTGTAGGTACCAGTAGTTGTTTGGAAACCAAAATCAAGAGCAAGACCCGTACCCGAAAGCGGAGTACCAACCGTTGTAACACCATAGTACAATTGATAGATAATGCCTACATCTGAATTGCTTAATCCAAGATCAAGTCCACTAGTACCAAGGCAGTATGTTCCACCGCCTGTAACAGTATAAGCTGTTGGTAGTGGATTTACTACTACAGTTGCGCTTGATGACATATTTTCTGTACAACCTGTAGTTGTATTCGTTGCAACAACTGTATAAGTACCAGCAGTTGTCTGAGGTCCAAAATTCAATGATGAACCGGTGCCTGCTAACGGAGCACCTGTAGGCACAACGCCATTCATCAACTGATAATTAACACCCGTTTCAGATCCGCTGAGGGTAACATCAACACCTGGAGCACCGGCGCATAACGAACCGCCACCAGCTACGTTAAACACGGTAGGCAAAGGATTCACAATTACAGAAACGCTGCCTGTCATGTTGCTGGTGCAACCTGTAATGATATCTGTTGCAACAATGGTATAAGTACCTGCAGCAGTCATTGAACCAAAATCCAAAGCGCCGCCAGTACCAGATAGCGGAGCTCCTGTAGCGACACCGTCGATAAACAATTGATAATCGATACCCAGATCAGAACCGTCTGTGCCAACATGCACGCCAACTCCTGTAGCGCAATAGCTACCACCACCGATAACATTATGTAAAGGCGGAGTAGGGTCAACTACAACAGTGGCAGTACCAATCATATTGTTAGTACATGAAGTTGCAACATCTGTAGCAACAACTGTGTAAGTTCCTGCTGAAGTCTGCAATCCGAAGTCCAGAGAACCACCGGTACCTGCAAGCGTTCCGAGTGCAGTTGCGCCATTAAATAACTGATAGCTAACGCCAGATGCAGAACCTGAAAGGCCTACACTAACTCCGGTGCCACCAGCGCAGAAGTTACCACCGCCTGTTACCAGGAAGGTTGTAGGTAAAGGATTGATCGAGATAGTTGCAGAACCCGCCATATTACCTGAGCAGGTAGTAGTAGCATCAGTTGCCACTACTGTATAAATTCCAGCCGCTGTTTGAAGCCCAAAATCTAATGCAAGAGCAGTACCTGCAACAGGTGTTCCTACAGGCGTAACACCCAGGAATAACTGATAATTGACACCAACATCTGAACCATCCAATCCAACGGTAACACCTGCTCCGCCAACGCAATATGCACCACCACCGGTAACATTATGAGCAGTTGGTAAAGGAAGAATAGTAATTGCAACACCGCTGGTCATATTGTTAGTACAACCGGTAATTGTGTTGGTTGCTGTAACTGTATAAAAACCTGCCGCCGTCTGCAATCCGAAAAATATGAGACCACCGGTACCTGCAACAGGAGTGCCTACCGGTGTAGCCAAATTAAATAACTGATAAGTAACGCCGACCTGCGAACCCGTTAATCCAATGCTTACGCCTGAACCACCGGTGCAGTAACTACCACCACCTGTAACAGTAAATGCTGTAGGAACTGCTGTTGTAGATATTACTGCAGTGCCTGTCATATTACGTGTACAAAGAGTAGTAGCATCGGTAGCAACAACAGTGTATGAGCCGGTAGCTGTTTGTAAACCGAAACTAATGGCGCTGCCGGTTCCTGCAACAGGAGTACCCACAGGCGAACCGCCTAAAAACAATTGATAATTAATACCAACAGCTGACCCGGATAAGCCAACGGCAACACCAGCACCGCCGGTGCAAAAGCTACCACCACCTGTGACTGTAAACAGACCTGGTAAAGGATTAACTGTAACTACTGCGCTGCCAGCCATATTACTCACACAACCAGTAACAGAGCTGGTTGCTACGACGGTATATGTGCCAGCAACTGTTTGCAGACCAAAATTAAGAACTCCCCCAGTTCCCGCTAAAGTGCTTATAAGTGATGCGCCTCTGAACAACTGATAGTTGGTGAGGTTTTGTGAACCGCCCAAACCGACAACAACACCCGTTCCACCGGTGCAGAAACCGCCGCCGCCTGTAACAGAAAAAGCAGTAGGGCCTGTTGTTATTGAAACTGTGGCAGAACCGGTCATAGTGCTAGTACATCCGGTTGTTGTGTTGGTTGCAATTACCGTATAAGTTCCTGATAAAGTTCTGTTACCGAAAGAAATTGCAGCACCGGTACCGGCAACTGCCGCACCAGAAGGAGAACCCAGCAACACGGGTTGATAACTAACACCAACAGATGATCCACTCAGACCAATCGCTGACCCCGCACCGCCAGAACAATATGCCCCGCCACCTGTTACGTTAAATGTCGTTGGCAGGGGATTGATAGAAACAGTTGTGCTACCGGTCATAGTTGCAACACAACCGGTTGAAAGATTGGTAGCTACCACTGTGTATACGCCTATAGTGCTCTGAATGCCAAAATCCAGCGCACCAAAAGTGCCAGCAAGCGGGGCCCCTACCGGTACACCGCCTCTCAACAACTGGTAACTAACACCACCTTCGGAGCCGCTAAGGCCAACAGCCACACCTGAACCGCCGGCACAATAACCGCCGCCGCCTGTAACGCTGAATAAAGCAGGAGCAGAATTAATTGTAACTGATGCACTACCCTGAGTGCCCCAGCAACCGCCTGCCAAAGCCCTGAAAAAATAAGTACCTGTAGAGCTAACTACCTGTGGTGTACCACCAAGAACGGTAGAAGTTCCACCTGAAGTTACACCCTGGAAAAAGATCGTACCGCTGCCACCATTCGAAGCAACAAGTGTTGCACTTCCACAAGCTGGTCCGCCAACAGTAACAGTAACAGCAGTTGGGAAAGGATTAACGGTAACTGTAATAGTATTAGAAGTCGGTGTTGAAGGAGATATACATGTTCCTCCAACGGGAGTCATAATGCAGTTTACTGTATTACCGTTACTTAAAGTGCTTGTTGAGAAAAAGCCTCCTGAACCTACAAAAGAACCATTTACAAACCACTGGTATGTAGGAGCTGTGCCGCCATTTACAGGCGTTGGGGTAAATGTGATAGGAGTACCTGTACAAATGGCTGCCGATGGAGAAGCAGCAATTGTTACAGAAGGTGTAGCTGCTGCAAGTATTGACTGATCACCAAAATTCGTACCGCTTGCTCCGGTAACAATGCCAGCAACACCAAAATCAGACTGAGCAAAAATGTAGCCAGGTGCTGAACTAGTTGTAGTTGCCTGAATGCTTAGATTTGATATTGTAATTACATCAGTACGTGATACACCCGATGCATTGAAATTTATCGAGAATGTTCCTGACGTAATGCTCAGCACACCAATGGAAACATCATTTCCCGGAGCGGCTGTTACTGTAGGCAGAGCAACAACAAATGTCCATCCCGGAGGCGGAGCCAAAGTTATAGAACTGGCACCTGCATTAAAATCACCGGTTGAACCTTCAGTGATCGTAATTGCACCCAATACGTGTGATGCTGTTGCGACTGTGCTACAAATGTTAGTACCACCACTTGCCGGTACTACGGTAACCGCTGCAAAGCCGGAATAACCTAAAAACGACAACAGCAAGGTCATAAAAACCAAGCTGAAATTTTTAAGTCGATTGACGGGATTAATGGGATTTAACGAAAGTAAATGTTGTTTTTTCATAAGCATGATCTTAGATCAAAATTTGATTAGTCGGAATTATTGGTAAACTTACTAAAAAAAACCTCATAAGACAAGGATCAGACCCAAATATTTTGGGTGAAAAAGCCATCTTGGAAATCAGGGAAGGACTAACAAACGGAAGCAAGCCAACAATGGCAATTTTTACTTAATGCATTACTGTAATAATAACATTAAATGTTATTCATTGCACATATGGTGAACTGTGAATATGCATTTCATGAATACATAATTCATATCCGGCAATAAGGAAGCCAGATCAGGTGACAGACCGCAATTGTACAATTAGCCAGGAATCCTTGCGATGTATTTTGACATTTCCTTGATCTGCTCGACCACCTGCACGTTGGTAGCCTTTGACGATTTAGCCTTATTAAAATATATCTTGGCGTTACGGAAATCTCTGCGTTGAATGCAAATACTTGATAACTGGAGATAAGCGGTTGCCAAATTATCGGCATCGGGCAAGCCGATCTGAACTGCTTTTTTCAAATGCTCAAATGCCTCACGGGTATTGCCTTTCTTCTGTGCAATGGCCCCTAATTGAAGATAGGCTGTTCCCTCATATTCCTTTTCAGGCATGCCGGATTCCAATCCCTTTCTGAGCTGCGCCTCGGCTGAATCCAAATCTTCTCCGATGGTAGAGAAATTAGCCTGCAGCATATAGTACGAGGAGCGAATAGGCTTGTATAACAAGTTCGGGAACTTCACTTTTTTGAGCAGTTTTTGTGCTCCTTCCATGTCTCCGCTCTCCATATAACCCTGAATGAGGGTCATTGGGCCAACCATAAAATAGGCAACGACCATGAGAATAGAAATCAGGAAAGGTATCCAGGCGATCCACCAGGTAACTTTGAAACCTAACAGAAACCCTAAAGCGAACAAGCCGATTGCTATAGGAATGCGATAATAAACTAATATACGTCTGAAATTCATAATATAAATTGGGCGGCAAATATACCTCATTTTTGGAAGAGTGCAGATGCTTTAGGTTATCTTTCAATAAATACGGAGCTGAATATCTTTTTACGCCCGGAATTACACAGCAACATAAAGATGATTTTATGCCGAATACTTATTCCGATATCCTATTTTTGCCAAGCCCTGCCAAAGAAACTTTGTATAAACGATCATTGATAAAAAATACCCTGCGCTATTCCAGGAATGTTTAAATTACATTTGACGACTAACTACAACTTACAACTTCAATATGGATTGGTTTGAAAACTGGTTTGGCTCACCCTACTATAAAATTCTGTATCAGAACAGAGATGAATTTGAAGCCCAGGAATTTGTAGAAAACCTGCTTACTTATCTCAGTCCGGCGACGGGAAGCAAAATGCTGGACATTGCATGCGGAGAAGGAAGATTTGCCCGACAGCTTGCTGAGCATGGCTTTGATGTAACCGGCATTGATATTTCGAAAGAAAGCATCTGCGCGGCGAAAGCCAGTGAAGCCGACAATCTGCAATTCTTCACTCAGGATATGCGGTTACCATTTTATATCAATTATTTCGATTACGCTTTTAATTTCTTCACGAGTTTTGGATACTTCTCTAACGACCGGGATCATTTGTCGGCCGCAAAGTCGTTTGGTGCAGCTTTGAAACCCGAAGGATTGCTGGTAATTGATTATCTGAATGTAGAAAATGTCTTGTTGAATCTGGTAAAAGAAGAAACAATAGAGCGCGGCGATTTTACTTTTAGGATAGAACGCAGGATTGAGAACAACCATTTTATCAAAGAGATCAATTTTACAGACGTAGATAATATACCGAGGAAATTCACCGAAAGTGTTGCTGCATTTACATTATCAGATTTCATCAGAATGTTTAAAACAACCGACATGGCCCTTACCGGCACGTTCGGTGACTATCAGCTCAACGACTACCATCCGGTTGATTCGCCGAGGCTCATTATGACCTTTAAAAAGAAGTATGCTTAAGGAATTTCAGCATCTGGTAGTAAGAATTGACCATACTATTTGGTATTACCTGAATACTCAGTGGCATAACTCGTTTTTGGATTTTGTAGTGCCCTACCTGAGGAACCAATACTTCTGGTCGCCATTGTATCTTTTTCTGCTGATATTTCTTCCTTACAACTTTGGTAAACGGGGATGGATCTGGTGCGTAGGCTATCTGCTGGCATTTGCATTATCTGATCAGGTGGTTGTAGAAATCATCAAGCCGTTTTTCCATAGAATGCGTCCCTGCAATAATCCCGGGCTCAAACCCTTTGTGCATCTGGTAGTAGAGTGTGGCACCGGATTTAGCTTTCCTTCGGCCCATGCAGCCAACCATTTTGCGATGGGTGTATTTATGGCTGTGACACTAGGTCCGCTCGCAAAATGGATAAAACCTACCGCCATAACATGGGCATTCCTCGTTTCCTTTGCACAGGTATATGTAGGTGTTCACTTTCCGGTGGATGTAACTGTAGGGGCGTTGATAGGACTTACGTTCGGTACGCTGGTAGGTAAACTATTTAATCGCTACTTTGATCTCTCAAAACCGCCCGGCATCAAACCACAAACCGAACCATCAATATAAGTTTGATCAATTCTGCGCCGATAGAAATTTCTCCAGCTCATCCTGATAGTTTTTGTATTTGAGCTTTGTCAGTAGTTCTCTGTACGATTCTTTGTCTACTGTTTTAGGATATGCCCACTCGGCAAACTCCACTTTACTGCTTTCAAATCCCAACCAATCCATGAGCATGCTCACTTGCTTTGAAGTCATAGTTTCATCTGTGAGACCTTCTTTAAGCAGGTTCATTTTTTCTGTGTCCGTTTTTTTGGGAGTAACCTTTGTTTTCAGTTTGTCGATTTTCCCATCGTTGAGGGTAGATAGTTCTTCAACTGCTACAGGTGAAGCAACCGGTACACCGGACTTTTCTTCGTTGGTTGTTTGTGGATTGTTTTCTACGTCTGCATTAGGCGCTGCAGCCATCTGATCCTGTACTGGCGGACGTCCGTCCGTTTCCTCTGCTCTAATATCTACGTCTTCTGAAACAGGATCGTAATCAACCAATGTTATTTTACCTCGGTATGTTTTGACCATTCCCTCGTAAATAACTTCGTCACGGGTACGTCCGCTTCGGGTCATTGTCATTGAATAAATGCGCAAAATATGCCTGCCTGCTGGCAGGTCGCCTACTGTAACTGAAGTACCTGTTTTGTTGAAATACCGGCCATCGAGCCATACATTGATCCTTCTATCATCAGCCACACGCACTTTCAACAACGACTGCGCGTACGTATCAGCAACAAACAAAAAAACAAACAGCAGTGCTAAAACTAGTCTTTTCATTTCAACAAAATTTAAAGGTCTATTTCAATAATTAAAGCTACAGAAATTCCGATGCACTGACTGTTAAAATTATTCAACCAAGCGCACCCTGATAATGTAAGACAATTGGTTGTGCAAGAAGATTAATCTGCTCACGTATTTTAACAAGGCAGTAACAGAGCACAAATTATGCCTGCCGAGATACCGGCATTTAGCGATTCTGCACCGCCACGCCGGGGGATGGTGATCTGCTTATCAGCCAGTCCGGCAATCTGCGCTGAAATACCCTTCGACTCGTTTCCGATGATCAGAATGCCCGACGCCGTTCTTTCGCAGTGATAGATATTTTCTCCGTGAAGTGTGGCTGCATACTTTACCAATGGTGAACTGCTCAAAAAACTATTGAGATCTGCTTCATGCAGTTTTACCCTCAGATGCCCACCCATAGCACTCTGTACCACCTTAGGATTAAATACGTTCACACAACCTGATGAGCATACTACATGCCCGATTCCGAACCAATCAGCTATTCTGATAATTGTACCCATATTGCCGGGATCCTGAATGTCTTCGAGTGCAAGGCACCACTCATTTCCTAAGTTCAACACTGGTTCAGCCGGCAACTCCACTACCAAAAGCACCTTGTTGGGCGTCTGCAATCCGGATATTGCATCCAGGCCGCTATCAGTGGTTACACATAGCTGCGCTTCGCTATGTTGCGAAATAAGAGCAGTGTTATGCCCTACCCACTCTTCAGTTGCAACAATCATCTGTATCCGGCTATCAGATATCAACCACTCAGCGGCCAGCTTTTCGCCTTCAACTATAAATACTTTATATTCATTGCGAAATTTTTGCTGGCTTAACGACCGAATGTATTTATTTTGCGCATTGGTTAGCATACTGCAAAACTATATTATTGTTCTGAACTGTTAAATGAACAAACATCATTTTCGTAAAAGGTTTCCTGTTTTACTGGTACTGCAAATTGCGGCATTGCTCTTATTATCTGCCTGCAGCACCACCAAGCACCTGGGCGAAAATCAATACCTTCTACGCAAAAATACAGTGAACATGACATCGGATGGCAAAATGGCCAACCGAACAGAGATAAAACAGAATCTGGGCAAGATGATCATTCAAAAGCCCAATACAACCGCTATTGATATTGATCTGCTCCCCTTCAGGATACCATTGAAACTCTGGCGATACAATAATCGTTTCCGCAAGCTGCACAACAGGCCGGATACTTCGTTACCCAAATCGGTAGAGCGCCCTGTGATTTCTGACACCTCCTATATACTGCGTTCGGTGCAGAACATGAAGAACTACCTTTTCAATCAGGGTTATTTCTATGCTAAAGTGACTGATACTTATAAGGTGAAACACAAGAAAGCATACGTAACCTATAATGTGCAAACCGGTATTAACTACCAGATCAACAATGTTCGTTATAATGTTGATGATACCGGCATAGCCAGAATTATACAAATGACATCAGACGGTACTGCACTTGAAAAAGGAAAAGATTTCGCTTTCACGCTTACGGCCGATGAGATGGGGCGGCTGGTAACTGTAATGCGTAATAACGGTTATTACAAGTTCTCTCAGGACAATATAAATTTCGTTGTTGACACTATGGACCAGGCGCTATTCCACGACCTGGAACACCCGTTCCGTGCGGCGGCAAACTATGTTGCAGTAAAAAACAAAAACAAGCCGCTGCTTGATGTAGATGTTAATATACACCTTGGTGAAGACTCCTCTGCGTTCAATAAGTACACCATCAGCAGTATACATGTTTACCCTGATTTTGTTGCGCAAAAAGATCTGAGGGACGGCAACCTTTATAACAAGACCATAGAAGATATTCAGTATAGCTTCCACCAACGGTACATACATCCGTGGGTGCTTCACAAGCATATTTATATGACCGCCGGCGAACCCTTCTCGCAGGAAGATGTTGATAAGACGCAGGCAAAACTCAATGAACTCGGAATTTTCCAGTTCATACGAATTGTGCCACACGAGTCCAGGACCAAAGTTGCCGCGCTTGATTACGACATCCTGCTGGCAAAAGCGAAGAAGTACGATTTCTCCGCACTGTATGAACTCTCGAGTGGCTCGACCTATGCACTGGGACACTCTGTGGGTATCAACCTACGCAATAAGAATTTCCTGAAAGGAGCTAACCTGCTCACCATTGGTATAAACGGCGGTATTGAATATTCTTATGATGGTAATCTAGGTAAAGGTTTCTTTGACCATTTTTCCCGGCTCACAAATTACTACGGGGTAAATGCAACAATCGATTTCCCTAAATTCCTGGCACCGGTAGCGGCCTCTTTGTTCGACAACTCCAACCTGCCGCATACCATTATTGGTGGCGGACAAAACGTACTTGATCGCCTGAACTATTTTACATTGCTGAATACCAGCGCTAACTTTTCGTATAGCTGGCACGAAACAATATCCAAAACATGGACCTTATCACCAGCTTTCATCAACATCATCAGGCTGCCCTCAAAAAGTACAAAGTTTGATACTGTGCTGATGCTGAATGAATACCTTAAAAATAGCTACAAGGAAAATTTTATTGAAGGAGAGAATATTTCGTATACTTTCGACAACAGCGTAAAAAAGCACGGTGTCAATTACTTTTATCTGAAACTGGGACTGGAAGAGGCAGGAGCAGTGTTAGGACTGGTAAACAATCTCGTAGGAGCCGTAAACAATCTATATGGTATCACCTACGCTGAGTACGCTAAATTTGATTTCGATGCACGCCGATACTTTGCCATACGCAAATCAGTGCTGGCATTTCGTTTCACGGGAGGCATAGGCATCCCTTACGGTTCGTCTGCTACGCTACCGTATACTAAGCAGTATTTTTCAGGTGGTCCGTATAGCCTGCGGGGCTGGCGCATACGTACTTTGGGACCCGGCAGGTATATTGACACAAGCGGCACCACCAGCAGCAACCAGATAGACCGTACGGGAGATATAAAACTTGAACTCAATGGTGAATTCCGATTCCCGATCACGATGCTCTTTGGTAATGCGATAAAAATGAACGGAGCCCTGTTTGGTGATGCCGGGAATATTTGGCTTGCGCGTAAAGACCCTAACTATCCGGACGGAGAATTTGAATTTGCCCATCTGGATCAGGACATTGCCGCTGATCTTGGCATCGGTACGCGGTTTGATATCGCATCTTTCCTAACTCTCCGTGTGGATCTGGCCATGCCAGTAAAGAAACCTTATTTATCGGCGAACAGCGGATGGGTGTTCGACAGCATCAACTTTGGCAGTTCAACCTGGCGCACCAATAATCTGGTGTTCAACGTATCTATAGGTTATCCGTTCTAATGTTAGGCATTTAAATTTTTGGTTTCCCACCACTTCACTTGCATTTCAGGATCTTGCAGATTGAGCACTTCTCCTATCATCGGATGTAAAATCCTCTGCCCTCTTTTCTCCGCCTCAGCCGAAACTCTTATGATAGGTTCATCCCAGTCGTGCAGCGACAGTGAGAATTTTGCCCAGTGTACCGGGAGGAGCTTTTTGGCCTTCAAATCGTGAGCAGCCTGCACTACTTCTTCGGGCATCATGTGTATGTGCTTCCAACTTTTATTGTACTGACCACATTCTAGTATGGCTACATCAAATGGTCCGTATTTACTACCGATCTCAGCAAAGTGTGTATCATAGCCCGAATCACCACCGAGGTAC
>CAIKOJ010000136.1 GCA_903829015.1 uncultured Bacteroidota bacterium | reverse complement strand
CGCGTCCGGTGCCATTAGAAACATAGGCTATCTTTGTTTCCAGATATTTTTCTACAAACGCACAATAATCAGTAAATTCCTGCGGCAAGTCCGCAGCATCTTTACAAGTGCTTATTGGTTTGCTCCAGCCCGCAAACGTTTCATATACAGGTTCTATCTCCATGTCGCAGACGTCAAAAGGAAATTCCTTTGTTACCGCACCATCGATCTTATAACTTGTTGCCACTTTCAGCGGACTAAAACTATCCAGCACGTCCGTCTTGGTAATGATCAGTTTGGTCACACCGCTGAGCATAACAGCGTACCTCAGCGCTACCAGGTCTATCCAACCACACCTGCGTGGGCGACCTGTGGTGGCACCAAATTCGCTGCCTGCCTTTCTGAGTGCCTCTCCTGTTTCGTCCAATAATTCTGTAGGGAATGGACCTCCTCCCACACGGGTACAATAAGCCTTGGTTATACCATATACTTCACCGATCCTGCCCGGAGCCACGCCTAAGCCGTTGCACACACCTGCAGCAATAGTATTAGACGAGGTTACAAATGGATAAGTACCGAAATCTATGTCGAGCATACTACCCTGTGCACCTTCTGCCAGCACTTTCTTTCCAGCCTTCAAATGATTATCCAGCCAGTACTCACCGTTAATGATCTGAAACGTCTTCATCAGCTCAATAGCTTCAAAGAAAGGCTGTTCCCACTGCTCCCATTCTACAGTAAACTCATACTGACGAAGCAGCTCTTTGTGCTTGTTAACCAGTTTATTATATTTCTCTTTGAAATTCTTACTGATAATATCCCCTACTCTAAGCCCGTTTCTGCCGGTCTTATCCATATATGCCGGACCTATACCCTTCAGTGTAGAACCTATTTTGTCTGCTCCTTTTGCAGCCTCAGACGCTGCATCCAGTGCCCTGTGGGTGGGTAATATCAGATGCGCCCTTGAAGACACATAAAGGCGGCTCAATAGATCGGGGCACAACGGCTGAATTTTATTGATCTCAGCTTGCAGTGTTACAGGGTCTATTACTACCCCATTGCCAATAAGGTTCAGGCAATTGCTCTGAAAAACGCCCGATGGTATTGTATGTAAAACAACTTTCTCGCCGTTCACATAAAGGGTATGCCCCGCATTCGGACCGCCCTGAAATCTGGCGATGATATCATATTCCTTAGCAAGATAGTCTACTATTTTTCCCTTTCCTTCGTCCCCCCACTGCAAACCCAGCAAAACGTCAATCATGAAAAATTATTTAAAACCACAAAAATAATGGTCAACCCGTTGAAAAATCAATTGAGTTTCAAAAGTAACCACTGACAGTAAAATCTTAGGATTTTTATTTTAAAAGTTATTTCTTATTTTGCCCGAACTCGTCTCCTTTATCGAATCCCTGCAGCGTAGACATCAGCTGCTGCATAGTTCTCTGATAGTTGTTGCTGGAGCCATCCAGGAAAATCGTATTTCCCTTGCCGTATTCGGCAAAATGTTTGATCGCATCTGTCCACATAGAGAATAGTATATACGAAGCATCCAGATTGGCTGTCTCCATTTCTTTTGCAGCTGTAGCCATACCACGTGCCACCTCCTCGCGGAACAATGCCACACCCTGACCACGCATCTGTGCTGCCTGCCTTTCAGCTTCAGCAGATATCTTGATCGCATTACCTTCAGCTTCGGCAGCCTTGGTCTTGGTGATCAATAACGCCTGTCCTTCGTTCTCGGCAGCAGCTTTCAGGTTGTTGGATGCCACCACCTGCGCCATAGATTTGATGATCACTTCATCAAACGTAATATCATTGATCTGCAGATCGAGCAGGTGATAACCCCAGCCCTCCAGTTGTATATCCAGTTGCTCCTTTACATGCAATATGATCTCTGTGCGCAACTGCAGTATCTCAGACTGCTTCTTGGTAGCCA
The DNA here is from genome assembly GCA_903829015.1 of uncultured Bacteroidota bacterium. Lineage (GTDB taxonomy): Bacteria > Bacteroidota > Bacteroidia > Chitinophagales > Chitinophagaceae > Nemorincola. The sequence continues at coordinate 13,738 of CAIKOJ010000136.1, read as the reverse complement.
CAAATGCCCTCACAGCACCCTCTACCGACCTGATGAGTGCCTGCATAAAGTTCCTGTCATCCATAAACTTAAATGCCACATTCTCCATGGTCTGGCTGTCCTGATTCACTACCGAATACAAAAGCATGGCTGTGAAATAAACATTGGCCTGATCAAGCGTAATGGCCTGAAACTTCAGATCCATAGAACGGTTCTGATAAGATATCCTTTTGAAAATATGCTCAATAAACGGTATCCGCATATTCAGACCCGGGCGCATAATGCGTCTGAATTTTCCGAATACGGTAATTACAGCAACTGTTCCTTGTTGCACAGTTACGAAACTGAGCATCACTACTAAGAAAATGATCCCCAGAAAAATTAATCCTCCACTCATAAAAATAATTTTATACCTAAATGTACAACTGTTCAATCAAAATCAATAGGCAATTCGTCATTAAATATTTCAAAAAATATTTTATTCAGGCTGATATTTCTTATTTTTGATGTATGGCTAAGTTCAAGCTGGATACATCGGCAATGCAGGAAGATTTTTTCGATGATGCAGCCATGATAGGCATCGTAACCGCCATGCCCGCATACCACCTTTGCTGGCTACTGAATAATCACTTCGATATAGAATTTGTGCGGGAACCCGAACAAAATATCTCGTTGCAGAAAAACGATACGCTGTACAATTTCCCGATCTACCAATACGACCTGCCTAACAGCGAACAGAAGTACTTTTTGTATAAACTAAAAGACGGCAAAGAACCTCTGCTGCCCGAGACCAAGCAACTGGATTACCTGTGGCTGATACAAACCGTAGACCCGGAAACAGATGCCGAATTCATAGCCCGTGAACTGAAGAATATTCCCGACATCCAGCTGGCACAAAAACTCGCGCCCGACCAGCTAAAAAGCCTCAACAATTTGTTGGTTTAGTAATGCGGCCATTACACAAACCATTGCTCCAAAAACGCTGCCCCGTTTTTATAGAATACCTTATCCATAATTTCCTTAGCTGTAAGTTTATTATAGTCATTCAGGTACCCTCCCCTTTTACTGCGTAAATAATTGTTGGCATGTGCTTTCAGATATTCGTACAATTCAGGCAGCGATTCTAAAGTCAGAAATCCATTTATGGGATTGATGATACCATCTGAGTCTGAACCTATGACCACACAATCCCAGGCCGGAAGATTGGCACCATCCAGCAGCTCTGCAACATACTGTATCTGATTCCACAGCAACTTAGATCGCAAGGTCTTTTTTTCTACCCCAGTAGCACCGGCTATATCTGCAATTGCTTCTTTGCTGGCTATACGGTGTTCATCCAACTGCAGTCCCATTATGCCGCCCGACCTGGCCAGTATCAGTATTTCATCATCAAACAGATTGATGTCTTCGTCAAAAAAAGTATTGCCCAGCCTGGCATCTATTACGGGCTCGGCATGCGAGCGCATAACGTTGGCCGCCCCATGACTCACTATTATAGGTACCTTACCATTAAACTCATCTTCAATAAATTTGTAGTACTCAATTCTGGCTGCAATACTCATGTGCTTGATATCGGGATAGATTCTTTTCTGACCACCTGAATCATCAAGCATTGCACGGAGCATTGTCCAGCCCAGACTCTGAAACGGCTCATCCAATCCCGATTGCTGATCCGTTACCGACCCTACGGTGTCGAACAAGCTCTTTGCGTGCCCGCACAGAAAATTATTAAAATGATGACAGAACGTGATGAAGAACGGCGGGTGCTCCCAGTTCTTGACCTCCATCAGATTCCGTTTGAACGACTGTTCATTTGCCGGAGCAGATAAGTCGCTGTTCAGCACATGCATACCCTCAATGGTAATGATCACAAACACCACATTTTCGGTACCCGGTTTATCCTTCAGGTATTGTGTTACCTCGGCGTAGTTTTTTACGATCTTGTACAGATAGTCTTCTCCGTCTATCGTTACGGTAGTATTATTCAGTTGTTTATAAAACGCATATTCTTTTTTCAGATCGGCAAAGTAGTCGTTGATATGCTGAATATCACGAACCCTTTCTTCACCCACCTTGGTTATGAATGAACTCGCTACCCTGCTCAGTCCGCCGTCGCCCAGTTTGTTGTTGAAAAATCCTTTTTCTATAGGGTACAGCGAGGCGCAGATCAGTTTGCAGTTTCCCTGCACCAACGTATAAAAATCTGATTGTGTAAACCTGGCAATGCCCAGCAGATCCTGCAAAATTCCGCTACTCAGACTTATACCGGATTGATGCCATACACTGTTTATGTCTTCGCTATCATCTGAATTTACTCCCGGACTGTCTGGAAAACTCTTGCCAAAAGGCTTCAAAGACGGATGGCAATGAAAATCTATATAAAATGGATGTTGCATAGCTGTATGTATTAGTAAAATAAAAGTAATGAATTATTTTAACTTGATGATAGTTTTTCATACCGAAGACAAACTATCGAGATTATGAATAACAGAAGATCGCCGATTAGAATTAAAGGATTTAAAGATCAGGAAGATTCTATTCTTAAAATGCCCCACTTGCGTACAAAAATAAAATTGCACAGGTTTTGATTGATAATCAATAGATTACGTTTATAAAATGCCCCATTTATGCCCCATGTGGGGAATTTTGCCTTTTGCCGACTTCCGGTTGCGGGAAAAATTGGCGCAAAAACTTAATTAATTGATTATCAATAATTTAGATTTCCAGTTACTTCCGGTTTTCTTCTGGTCTGTTGTGAATTACTTCTGGTACCGGAAATTGCACTCAAGGAGCAGGACTGCACCTGAAAATGTGCTATCTAACGAACAGCAAACATAGGTTAATTATTTGAATATTACAAATATTTTGGTGTATTTATTTTGGGATAATGGGATGGGTAACTTCAGTAAGGAATATATATTATTTTCGGTTAAAATAAACACAAACTGTGGACTAACTATATTTCAACTTCAGTACCCTGTTTACGCCGAGTGCCTGACAAAGGACACTCAGCGGAGACTGAAAATAGAAATGAAACCATAGATTGGTTTCACGATTGACTGGCAAAGCATCAAGAAATACACTTATAATTACATGCTCCTTTGCAAGCCATCGGCGTTATAGCTTTGAATACCTTCGCAGAAGGGGTTTTATTTTGAGTTCCAGTTAACATAACTGGAACAACGGGCGGGCGGGAAATCCTTGAATTTTGAAAATCCCGATTAACTCACGACTTACGACTCACAACTTACGACTCACGACTTACGACTTACGACTTACGACAAAAACCCCCATTAACCTTTATTAACGCTCTCTGTGTAATTAATGACTTTCAAAGTCGCAACTTTTGCTATTTTTGTTGCACTCTAATTATATAACATGAATTATCGTAAAATTAATAACATCTTTGGCTGGGTTACAGGCGCAATCGCATCTATAGTTTATTTAAAAACTATGGAACCTACCGTCAGTTTCTGGGACTGCGGCGAGTTCCTGTCATGCGCTTACAAGCTGGAGGTGGGTCACTCACCGGGCGCACCGTTCTTTATGATCCTGCAAAGGATGTTTTCCCTGCTCTCTGGTGGGGGTGCCGCTACGGCGCAGGCGTCTGTTAGTACCCTGGGTACCGTAGGTGCTGCCACAATGATCAATGCAATGTCGGCTATTATGAGTGGTCTGTCCATTCTGTTCCTGTTTTGGATCATCACCCATTTTGGCAAAAAACTGGTAGTTAACAACAACGAGGAGCCAGATATGAACCAAACCCTGCTTGTTATGGGTGCCGGTCTGGTAGGTGCGTTTGCCTGTACTTTCTCCGATACTTTCTGGTTTTCGGCTGTTGAGGCGGAAGTTTACGCCACTTCGTCGTTCTTTACCGCAATTACGTTTTGGGCTATTCTTAAATGGGAGCACGTTGCCGATAACAAATATGCCGACAGGTGGATCGTTCTGATCGCTTACCTCGTTGGTATTTCGGTATGTGTGCACTTATTGAACCTCCTTACTATACCTGCCATTGCAATGGTATATTACTACAGGCGCTACGAAACTACCGTAAAAGGTACCATTATAGCTTTTGTAATGGGTTGTGTGGTGCTGGCATTTGTGCAGTTTGGTGTTATACAGTACATCCCAAGGATCGCATCATATTTCGATATGACATTTACCAACAGCTTCGGTGCTGGTTTCGATACCGGTGCATTGGTATTCCTGGTAGGGCTGTCTGCACTGCTGGTGTTCTTACTCCTTTTTGCTAAAAAAAGAAGCATGCACCTGCTGCATACAGGCGTTCTATGCATCATTTTCATCATTATCGGTTATTCCAGCTACTTCACAGCTATCGTACGTTCCAGGGCCGATGTGCCTATTGATATGACGAATCCGGACAACCCGATGTCATTCCTCGATTATGTGAACCGTGAGCAGTTCGGTCAGCAGCCATTGTTGTTCGGACCTTACTATACCAGCAATTGGACAGGACTGGATACCAGCGGAAAGATCTATGCTCAGTCTAAGATCAACGGAAAAGACGTTTATGAAGTAGTGGGCAAGAAGATCACACCAATCTACGGTCGCGATCAGAATGGCGTAGACCAGAGCCATTTCTTCCCTCGTATTTATGATAATAATGAGGCTAACCACATCAATTTCTACAAACAGTTCCTCGGTTTGGGCGATGAGGAGCCTACCGGTGCCGATAATATGAAGTACTTCATAGGCTACCAGATGGATTGGATGTGGTGGCGCTTCTTTATGTGGAACTTTGCCGGCCGTCAAAACGACGTAGAAGGACAGGGTGATCCAAAGAACGGTAACTGGATATCAGGTATCGATTTCGTTGACAATATGCGCGGTATCGGTGATACTGACAAAATGGGTTCAGGCTTCAGCGACAACGGTGCACACAACAAGCTGTACTTCCTGCCGCTGATACTGGGTGTGCTGGGTCTTGTATTCCAGTTCAACAGGAATAAGAAAGATGGTATTATCGTACTCACTTTGTTCTTCTTTACAGGTGCGGCAATTGGTATCTACCTCAATATGCCACCGGTACAGCCCCGCGAAAGGGATTACGCATTCGCAGGTTGTACTTATACCTTCACTATCTGGATAGGTCTTGGCGTACTAATGGTGCACCAGTGGCTCAAGACTGCCATGAAGGGCATGGCACCGGTGGTGTTATCTATTGTGCTTTGCTTTGTTGCGGTGCCATTGTTAATGGCTAATGTAGAATGGAACGACCACGATCGCTCGCACAAAACTCTGGCTCGTGCTGTTGCACACAATACCCTATCGTGTTGTGCACCAAACGCTGTATTGTTTACCTTCGGCGATAACCAAACTTATCCGCTGTGGTACATACAGGAGATCGAAGGTTTCAGAAGAGACGTTCGTATCATCAACACCAGCCTGCTGGGTATCGACTGGTATGTAGATCAGCTGAACTATAGAGTAAACGATGCCGATGCTGTGCCTATGATCTGGACCAGGAAAGATTACATTGGCGACCGCCATAACTACCTTTCTTACTCTAAGAATCCGCAGATACCTGAGGACAAGTACTTCAACCTGGCCGACATCTGCAAATTCATCATCAGCGATGATCCGGCTAATAAAGCATCGGGCAGAGGTGAATCAATGAATTATCTGCCTACTAAGAACTTCTTTGCACCTTCATTGAGCAAAGAAGAACTGATCAGCAGAGGTTTGATTTCTGCTGCCGATAGCGCAAGGATCAGCACAGACATGAAATGGTCTTACCCTAAAAACATGCCTTATAAGAGCGATCTTGCTATCCTGAATATCATAGCTGCAGTAGCTAGTGAAGGTTGGAAACGTCCATTGTACTTCGACGCAGGATTAAGGTCGGGCGACTACGGTGGCACAGGCGATTACCTGCACATGGAAGGTTTGGTGTACCGATTGATGCCATTTAAATACAATGATGCGATCAAAGTAAACCAGCAGGTGTTGGGTACTATCAATACAGAGAAGAGCTACGATCTGTTTGTGAACAAATTCCTGTGGGGCGGTGCAGATCGTAACGATGTGTATTTCGACGAGCCAAACCGTCATGAGTTTGTTACTTACCGTATGGATGCGTCGTTCGTTGCCAACCAGCTGAGCGCAGAAGGTAAGAATAAGAAAGCCGAGGAAGTACTGGACAAAGTAATGGCGGGCATTTCGGAGCACTCTTATTGCTACGACTATACGGCTTATTTCATTGCAGCATCTTACTACAGAGCAGGGGCTATTAAAAAAGCTACCGACCTTACCAACAAAATCGTAAGAAACGCTGAAACCGATGTAAACTGGATAGCATCTCTGAACGACAACAGCCGTGCTGCTCTTGCCGACGATGTGAAACAGCAGTTCCAGATCATGCAGTCGCTGGCAAGCACTGCATATCAGGCTGGCGACTCAGTAAATGCTAAACAGATATTTGGCAGAATGCAGGCCCTGGGACCAAAGGTGAAAGACCTGCTCAATATTAAGTCTGGCCCCGGTGGCGGAGATGAACAATAATAACAATTGAAAATACAAACAGAAAGCCTGCCCTAAAACGGAGGCTTTCTGTTTTTTAAGAAAAAAGTAACTTATTTTAAATCTACCTTTGAGATAACCAAAAACCGACTATGAGAATTCCCATACCAGCCATTCTTATTACGCTCATGCTCCTGCCCCTGGCATCAGTAAAGAGCCTTGCAGAAGACACTACAACGGTTAGATACCCTACTGTTGTTTTGTATCAACTGCGCTCTGAGCACAACCGCATTTCGGCTATGCTGCGCAACAAAGATCCCGAAGAAGCAGCATTTGTGGCACAGGAGGCAAAAGAAGTGAACAAGCGCGTGTATCTTGATTTTAAGGAGAACTTCGATTACTGCCCTGTGTACTATTTCATGGATACCAATGCCGACCTGATCAAAAAAAGGATGTTCAATGGTGTACTCCTCAACGATAAAGGAGAACTTGTGTATGACGTGATCCCACCCCATGACAGTACCACTTACGTGATTGCATACTATGGTTACGCATTATCTCAATCGAAACTTAAAGAAGAGGTTGAGGATAATACTGAATTAGTCGATGATCCACAAATAGCATATCAGACTGGTAAAAAAGATCCTATTGTCAAGAATTCCTCCAGGTACACATACGACCCTGATCCGCCAAGAGGAAAAAGTTTGGTAATCCTAAATCCTAAATTTCGCCAGCTTACCTACTACTATAAAATTGGCTACGACGAATTCGCTTTCAAACTAGGAAAAGGTACCGGGCCTACACACTACCGTTCCAGTAAATACGATATCGAATACTACCCTTTTGCAAATTTATTCAATGTAGTTATGTTTGACCGGTATGGTCACCGTCGAATACACAAATGGAAAATAAGAAAGCTTGCTGAATAAACAGTTCGAATAGACTAAGTGGTGCTACTTGGCTGGCACCTACCTTCTTTGGTTGATACGTCGTTCATCATCTATTTTGCTTTCGTTGTAAAACTGTTTCAATACCGGCCAGTCCGCTGTGTAGTAGTCTCCAATCACTGTGGCCATTTTGGTGAAGAACTTATCATAATACGCGACAGTGGCACTGAGAATACACCCAATGTTGTCAAACAAATAGCATAGCACCCCATTGTTCCTAGATTGAAACCGTGGGGTGCTACACAAATAACAAAAGAGCTTCAATGCAATCTTAATCTCGACTGTTGAAGGAAATGAAATTCAAGGTGTTAAGATTTCAAAAGAGTAGTGCTCAATGGCTATACTTTATTTTGAATTACTCGTCACCGCCGCCTTTCAGTTTCATAAGCAGCGAATAAGCATTGCGAATGACAATTTTTGAATCGGGCAAACCAGATGTAATTTCCACAAAGCCACCGTCAATTGCACCAATGCTCACTTTTTGCATCGTATAATGCCCCACGCTCTTCTCTAAGAATAGGTACTGTTCATTGCCAGACTTCACTATAGCATCTTCGGGGAGTGCCGTAGTTTGTACTGATTTCAATTCTATTATTGCATTCATATACATACCCGGCATTAATTCGCTGCCGAGTTTTCCAAGGTCGCAATGTACCTCTGTTGATCTCTCCTTGCCAATTGAAGGGTTGATCAGATGCACTGTGGCATCATACATTTTTTCGGGATGCACGTTGGAATAGCAAGTCACTTTCTGACCCGGAGCAATATTGGCAGCATCATTCTCAAATACAGTAAGTGACAAGTGCATGTCGTCGGGGCTGATCAATTCAAACATTACATCTGTTGGGTTCACATACTTACCTGTATTAACATTGATCTTGGTGATATAACCATTGATGGGTGCATACAAATTGATGCTTCTTGATATGCTGTTTATATTTAGCTTTTCCGGATTTACACCAATAAGCATCAGCTTCTCACCAATAGACCTGACAAGTATTTTCTGTGCCTCATAATCACTCCTTGCCTGCTGGTACACCTTATCGCTTGCGGCCTTTGTTTCATTAAGCTGCTGCTGTCTTTTGAATTCGGCTTCGCAGTATTCCAGTTTGCTCTTTGCAGTAAGGTAGTCCTGCTGCAATTGTATGTATTGCTGATCCTCCATAACGGCCAAAAGATCTCCCTTGTGTACGTGTTCACCGGGCAATAGTTGTGTCTTCTTCAGATAGCCACCAAGCGGCATACTTACTGATACTATATTCTTAGGAGGCACATCCAGTATTCCGGTAACCTTTAGCGACTTATGCATTTCCCGTTTCACTGCGTACCCACTTACTATGCCTGCATTACTGAGCTGGGCTGCAGTAAGTAAAACATCGTTACTTAACTGAGTAGTGTCTTTTGCAACCGCACCGTTTACCGGAGCGGGCTCGTGGTTGCCGCACGAAGAAACGATAACTGCGACAACTATATATATAAATGCGATCCTTTTCATTTTGCTAGTTTTAATTGTTTGAATTTATTTTTTCGATATCAAATGCAGCTTCGTTCATACGTTGTACCATATCGAGATATTCACTTTTCATCTGTATCGCCTGGTTGATCAAAATAGTCCAGTTGATATAGCCTATTTCTCCCAGTGCGAACTTTTGGTTTGCGGTGTTGATAATGTTTTCAGCATTCGGTAACATTTGCTTCTGATATTTACCAACCAGTTCCTTGTACCTGGTGTACGATTCGATAGCCCGATTCCTATCTGCATCCAATTGTTGTTTTGCTGCATCCATTTCCAGTGTATACATAAGCTTCTGATTTTCGGCTGCCTTTATCTTCGCACGCTGAGCACCATAAAAAATCGGCAAACCCATTCCAACATTAACAGAATTAAACCGGTGCCCGACACCGTAATATTGTTCATAATTCTGCCCGATCGTTTGCCACCCAACGATTGTAGAACTATTTATTCCGGCACTGAATGTGGGTAATAGCCTGCTTGCTTCCAGCCGCTTTTGCAGGTCGGCCAATTGCACCCTCTGTACGAATTGTTTTATTGCAGGTGACCTGTAAAGATCATAATCATCAATACTGCCTAACGGTGTATAAACGATTGAATCTGCGGCCGGCTCATAAAGCTTTCCGGTATTCATCAGTACCTGAAGATCTCTTTTGAGCAGGTCAAAGGCTGTAGTTATCATCTGCACCTGGCTGCTTATCTGGAACTGTTGATTTTCGAGAGTTGACAATTCAAGGATATCTATATCCCCCAGTTTGTATCTGGCCCTTCCTTTGGTAATCAAGCCATTGTAGATACTATCCGCCTCCCTGAGCAAACGCATTTTATCCTGCATTATCAGCAGTTGATAGAAAGTATACTTTAACCGGTTTTTCAATTCTATTTCCTTCTGGCTCTTGCCTGTTTGGCTTATGACTATATTCGTACGATTGATGGCATTCTGATGCTTGTAAACAGTTGGGAACTGAATTGACTGAGCAACCGCAATCCGGTTATCATTCACTCTGCTGTTAAATTGACCGTACTCAAATGCAAAAGCAGTTTTCTCGATATCCGTACCGCTGCGTTTTAGCGCCTGATAATAGGCGACCTCGGCGGTAGAAGCCTGCACTGAAAGGTTATTTACAAGAGCACTATCTATAGCTGCCGACAAGCGTATTTTATTCTGAGCCTGCACAGTAACACTAGCTGAGAGCAGCAGTAATACCACTCCCCCAACAACCTTTCCGGGTTTGAAATACTTAAAGCCTGCTTCTAACAAAACATATAGAACAGGCAGCACAAACAAAGTAAGCATGGTAGAGAAAATAAGCCCTCCAATAACTACAGTAGCCAATGGCTTTTGCACTTCGCCGCCTGCTCCTGTGCTTATGGCCATAGGTATAAAACCAAGCGATGGCACCAAGGCTGTCATGAGTACTGCCCTGAGCTTTGACTTAGTGGCATGTATTACAATACGTCCCACATCATGCCACCCCTCTTTTCTCAATCGGTTGAATTCAGAGACAAGAAGTATACCGTTAAGAACGGCTACACCAAACAGTGCGATAAAGCCTACACCAGCCGAAATGCTGAATGGCATACTCCGGGCCGACAGTGCAAGAATGCCGCCAATAGCCGACAAAGGAATGGCACTATATATGAGTAACCCTTGCTTTACTGAACCAAACGCAAAATACAACAACAAGAAAATTAGAAACAGTGCAATTGGCACTACTATACTCAAACGATCCTTAGCCGCTGTCATGTTCTCGAATGATCCTCCGTAAACAATTTTATATTCTTTTGGCAGCAACAATTGCTTATTTACCTTTTGCTGCAACTCATCTACTATAGTTTTTACATCTCTGCCAGTAATGTTGAACCCAACAATAATTCTACGCCTTGTGTTCTCGCGTTGTATTTGATTCACCCCTTCAATTTCATCGATTTGAGCTACCTGAGAAAGTGGGATCTGAGTACCGCTTTTTGTTGGGATAGGCAAATTTTGAATGTCGGCTAAATTACTCCTTGCCTTTCCTGCAATGCGCACAACTATGTCAAACCGCTTCTCACCTTCATATACCTGCCCGCTCAACTGTCCGGCAAAACCTGCATTAACTGTGCGGTTGATATCGCTTACATTCAATCCATACTTGGCCATTGCATCACGGTCGTATTTTATAACTACCTGAGGCATACCTGTAACCCGTTCTTCATAGATATTTGTTGCCCCCTTTACTGTACCAATGATTTCATTTAGCCTATGAGCATAGGTACTGAGGCTATCCAGATTTTCGCCAAAGATCTTACACACGATATCCTGTCTTGCACCTGTCATCAATTCATTAAAGCGCATCTGCACAGGGAATTGGAAGCCAACAGATATACCTGGAACTTCTTCGAGTGCTTTGGTCATTTTTGCGCTCAATTCACTGAATGTTTTAGCAGAACTCCATTCTTTCTTGTCCTTCAAAATCACCATCATATCGCCTGCTTCAAAGGGCATTGGGTCGGTGGGTATTTCGGCACTGCCTATCTTGGTTACGACCTTTGTTACTTCAGGAAACCGCTGCAACAAAATTTTTGAAGCCTGCTGAGTAGCATTAATTGTCGTGTTCAGGTTGCTGCCGGTAAGCAATCTTGTCTCCACCGCAAAATCGCCTTCCTCCAATTGCGGAATAAACTCACCACCCATATTGACAAGAATCAGGACGGCCCCTCCAAACAGCAGCAGAGTCGTAATGATCATAGTTTTAGGAAACTGCATAACACCTTTTAACAACGGCTGGTAACGCCTTGCCAGCCATGTCATCAGCTTATCTGCAGCAGTAGCTTTATGATTCAGCTTTTTGTTCAGGCATAATGCAGCCATCATGGGTACATAGGTTACCGAAAGGATAAAGGCTCCCAGAATTGCAAACGCTATGGTATAGGCCATAGGCTTAAACATTTTACCTTCTATGCCCTGCAATGACAGAATTGGCAGATATACTATCAGTATGATGATCTGGCTAAATACTGCCGATTTGATCATGTGTCCGGTTGATGTACCCACCTCAGCATCCATCTCTGACTGATTAATTTTTGCGAGCCCACGAAAATGCCGCGCATGGGCAAACCGGTGCAAAATTGCCTCGACCACAATTACGGAGCCGTCGACAATTAGGCCAAAGTCTATTGCCCCCAGCGACATTAAATTACCACCAACCCCGAATTTATTCATGAGGATAATAGCAAATAACATGGAGAGCGGTATAACGGAGGAAACAATCAAACCAGCTCGTAAATTTCCCAGAAAAAACACCAGTACAAAAATGACGATCAGCGCTCCCTCCATCAGGTTCGTTTCTACGGTACTAATGGCATTATTGACCATCTTTGTTCGGTCAAGAAATGGCTCAACAACCACACCTTCGGGTAACATTTTCTGAATTTCAGCGATCCTTTTTTTGACGTCTTTAATTACTGCCGAAGAGTTTTCGCCCTTCAACATCATTACCACAGCTCCTGCTACTTCTCCCTGATCATTATAGTTCATAGCGCCATACCTAATTGCGGCGCCATACTGTATATCAGCTATGTCTCTCATGAGTAATGGTGTACCATCGGAAAGGTTCTTTACCACAATTTTCTGCAAGTCTTCTATTGTTTTGGTAAGCCCTTCGCTTCGTATATAGAGTACCGTAGGGCCTTTCTCTATATAGGCACCACCTGTGTTTTGATTGTTCTTTTCGAGGGCATCAAATACATCGGCAATCGTGAGGTTATGGGCTTTCAATTGGTCGGGCAATACCGCTATTTCATATTGTTTAAGCTTGCCACCAAAACTTGCCACCTCAGCCACACCCGGCGTGCCCAGCAGGTTTCGGCGTACTATCCAATCCTGAATGGTGCGTAGCTGCATGGCATCATATTTACCTTCATAACCTTTTATAGGCCGAACGACATATTGGTATATCTCACCAAGTCCGGTAGATACAGGTGCCATTTCCGGTGCACCTATACCACCCGGCAGATCTCTGGATACCGCCTGGAGTCTTTCATTCACCTGCTGCCGTGCCCAGTAAATATCGGTACCATCGTTGAATACAATAGTAACCAGCGACAGACCAAACCTTGAGAAGCTCCTTATTTGTTTAAGACCAGGTATACTGCTGCACGATTGCTCCACAGGAAAACTGATCAGCCGCTCAACGTCAGGAGCCCCTAACGATGGCGATACTGTTATTATCTGCACCTGATTATCAGTAATATCCGGCACAGCATCTATGGGTAGTTGAGTTGTTTCGTATGCACCCCAACATACGAGCGCAAGTACAAACAAAGATACGATCAGCTTGTTCCCTATGGAAAAGCTTATAATTTTATTGAGCATGAAAATTATTGTTTATTATTCTGACTAGATACAATGTACCAAAATCAGACGAAAGTGTTGTCTGAAAAAGGCGTTACTTTATTTGGAATAGATCTAGGCTAAAATCCTCGGAGGACGAAAAAGTGAATGGAGCACCTTAGAACAATAAAACTGATCACCCGCTGCAAAAGGCTCGGCAACAGGCAGTTCGAACTTTGGATGAATAACGAAATTTATTTCGTTACCCGGCACTGTAAACACTTGAATACTATTGGGGGAAAAATTTTTAAAGGGCAACTCCTTATCTTTTGAATCATCATCATCGTTGATGTCATTTCCAAAATAATGCATGTCCAGAAAAGTACCGAATCCAATATCGTGATTTCGTTCCCAGTGATTGACGAAATGACCAACAAGCAACGGCAATTTCGAAAATTGATTAAGTGACACAACATTTAATGCTGTGAAAACGATAATTAT
>CAIKOJ010000135.1 GCA_903829015.1 uncultured Bacteroidota bacterium | reverse complement strand
TTATTAAAAAAATAAACATATGGAAAACCTCGGCTTATTTTTACTAAAAAGCATAGTAGTTAGCGGATTGCTCACTGCATGGTATTTCGCTGGTTTGCGCGGCAGAAGGCTGCACCAGTACAATCGATTTTTCTTGCTTACAACACTTTTTGCCAGTCTGTCGATTCCATTGCTCCATTTCAATTTATTCAGTATACCCCGCCCTGCCGCAAGTAGCCTTGGTGCCGTTTCTATTCTTGGAGAGTCTGCCCCAGTAACATTATATAATGCAGCTGTCCAATCAGAAGCAATTTCATCCACTATAGATTGGTCGCAAATAGCTGGTATTGGCGTTGCATCTGTAAGTCTTTTATTACTCTCTGTCTTATTGTTGCGCATAATTAAGCTCAGAAGACTTACCAAACAATACCCGGTTACCAAACAAAACCGCATCAACCTGATCGTTACAGATCTTCCCGGTGCACCGTTTACTTTCTTGCAAAACCTTTTCTGGAATAGCAACATTCCTATAGAGGACGAGATTGGCAAACTGATATACAGGCATGAGCTCACCCATATTGAGGAAGGACATACCTACGATAAACTGGTTTGCCAGATACTCTCCTGTATTTTCTGGTTCAATCCATTTTATTGGATCATACAAAAGGAACTGGAAGTGGTTCATGAGTTTATTGCTGATGAGCATTCAGTTGACAACAGAGACACAGAAACGTTTGCCATGATGATGCTCCGCACCTTCAACAACGGAAAATACCTTGTGCCCGAACATCATTTCTTTTCCTCCAATGTAAAACGCCGCTTGGCCATGCTGCAAAAATCTGCCACGCCTTCATTTGCTTTGCTTAGAAGATTTATGGCACTGCCTCTAATAGCAGTATCTGTGATAGTGCTTTCATTTAACATGGTCAGTAAAACTATTGGCAGCATAACCCCTGCAAAAAAGAAGATCATTCTGGCTGTTGACCCAGCGCATGGCGGCAAGGACGAAGGAGCAAAATCGGGTGCATTTGTAGAAAAGGAAATCGTTTTCAGATATGCAAAGCGATTGCAGGAATTGGCACCGGCATATAATATTGAAGTTCAGCTAACTCGGGATCGTGATGAAGCATTGCCACTTATTACTAGAGTGAACTTTTCCAACAAAGTGAATGCCGATGCTTTTTTATCGTTCCATGTCGAAAATCAGCCCGGCATTAATAAAGCAAAAGGCGATTTTGATATTTTTATTTCAGGCAATGCTCCATATGCTGAGCGCAGCGGGAACTATAGCCGTGCAATTTTTACAGCATTGGAAAGCAATGGTTTGATCCCAGGAGATACAAAAGGATGCAAGCATGATCACAACAAAGTTTGCAGCAAATGCAGCAACATAGCCCCGCAGACCGCGTCTGCATCAAAAAAAGAAGGGATGTATGTTTTGAAAAATGCCAATGTGCCTGCTATGGTAATGGTACTCGGCAACATCAAAAACACAAAGGCTATGGAAGACCTTATCGATAAAAGCAAAATGGATCTGTTGTGTAATGCCATATTGAAAGGAATAGTAGAAGGTGCCGAAGCTAAAACATCCCCAAAAACAGGCTGTACACCTATGCCGAACACTACGGATAAGTTGGTGTTCGGCAGCATTAGTCCGGATCTGAATAACTAGCAGATATATCGATCAAAATATAATTGTTGCGTCGGATACAGCGTATCCCTGAATCTTTATTGCCTTAACTTAAATAACTCAATAAACAGAATACTATGAAAAAGACGGTCCTTTTGCTAATGGTATCATTGGCTACATTTTGCGGATATACCCAAAATAGGTTGAAACAACAGAATGCAACTACATCGGCCGGTACCGGCGGTCGGGCGAAACTTGTTAACCCCGAAAGCAAGACTCCATTCCCTTATGCTCATTTTGTTGAGCACGGACTCGAAGACAATGCTGGTAATCTTTGGTTTACAACTTCAGAGGGCATTTATCGTTACGATGGCCAATCATTTACTTTATTCGAAGAAATGGATGGAGTTGATGTACGCAGTAAAACGAGTTCAAGGATCAACATTTCAAAAGACAGTTCGGGGAACATTTGGTTTGGCACTGTGGGTGCGGCTATCCGTTTCAACGGGAACGCCTTTAAAAGTATAAAAATGCCGTCGAACAGTGTATCTGAATTCTTTGACATTTCTGAATCAGGCAGCAAAAAACGAAATCTTTGGGATGATATACCCGAAGCGCTAGTATTTCCTGATCAGAGTGGTACCGTTTGGTTCTTTTCAGGTTGCGATGTCTTTCGTTACAACGAAACGACAGGAGCGGCAGAACTAACAGGTCTGAGTTACTACATGAAAAACGTAATTGCTCCGTACGACAGCATTCGCAAAGATTATACAATTCAATTGGTATATCAGAACAGCAAAGGTGATCTATGGTTTTGCGCTAAAGGTTGCCAGACGCCTAAAAATGAATCATACAGGCTGCATGGCAACTGGGCTAGCAATCATTGCATACTAAATAATTGTAAGCACAATCTGAGTCAGCCCAATGACGAAGCTGCACACATCAAGCAGATATCAGCAAACTTTGCTACGCTAACAATTGGCAATACTGGCAAAACCTTTGCTTTTACATGTTGCATGGAAGACCGTCACGGCAGCATGTGGTTCGGTTCTGACCACGAAGGGGCCTATCGATATGAAGTAAACGAAGTTTCTTCAGGTTCGGCAAGCAACGGGTGCTTTGTTACGCGATTTACCACTAACGATCAACTCAGTAAAAGCGCAATTGCAACGATCTTTCAGGATCATACGGAGAAGATATGGTTTGGGACAGCACCAAAAGTTAATTTTCAAGGTAACGGTGTATTCTGCTTCGACCCATCCGCAAAGCAAAAATCGAACGTGCCCAACCTGAAACAATTTACAACACGAGATGGTTTGTGCAATAAAAGTCCGTTTAGCAACAATGTAATCAATGTAATAGTCGAAGACAATTCTGGCAAAATTTGGTTTGGTGGCGACGGCGGAGTAAGTAATTACGATGGCAGAAAAGTCATCACTTTTTCTAATAAAGAAGGAATGCCGGATGATCATATCGGATTTCTGTTAAAAGATAAAAAAGGTAAAATTTGGTTGGGCACCTGGAATCTGGGATTGTACTGTTACGATGGTAAATCAATGAAGTGCTTCACAGAGACCAAGTCCTAAAGCTGGGTAAATTATAAAACTGTTGTTTTGAAGATGGCAAATCATTCATTAATTTTACTGCAGATGCACAGAAGAACAATTCTGTACCTCGAAAAACAATTTCCAACAAACTAATCGAAATGCACATAGTAAAAACGGCAGTAACTGCAACGATCATTTTGGCAATTGCCTCATGTAGCGGCCTTAAGAAAAACACGTCAACAACAACAACAGCAAAAACCACCAAAGATCAGCCGGCTAAGAGTTCGCATCCGAAAGATGGGATTTATGCTCCCGGTAATGAAGAACTTGCTGCAGTGCAGACCAAGTATTCCGGTACTAGTATGCAGACCCTGAATGATGGCTACGCGCTCTATACAAGTGTTTGTACCAACTGCCATGCAGCGAAGAATATATACAGAGAATCTGAACAAGCCTGGCCAGGCATACTTGATGCGATGGCGCAAAAAGCTTCTTTGACCGCTGTTCAGAAAGATGCTGTGTTTAGATACGTGATGTCGATTAAAGCTGTGCAAAAGAAATAGCATTTAATTATGTAAGTAATTGATGCTAAATAGAACTATCATTGCAAAAACGATCAAATGTCTGATACTAAAATTACCGTTAATAACCACGGACCATTGTTGATACAGGGTTCTTTTGAAATAGTTGATAAAGCAGGTGGCGTTTACGACCTTGCCGGCCGCGATACAATCAGCCTTTGCAGGTGTGGTCTTTCAAAAAACAAACCTTTTTGCGACGGATCTCATCGCGAAGGATTCCAGCACGAGGCTACTGCCTTTGCTCTTCCTCCTAAAAAGCAGGCGTAATATTCATCATTTATTCCTGTTTTATTAATTCAAATTCCTCTGGATTTATGAACAGGCAGAGCCATGTGGATTATAATCTGCTTTTACCGGCGTAGAAGCAGATTATATTAATTATTATCCTCCTGCGTGTCTGTTAAAATTGTGCGAACGGTTTTGACCAAAGGCATTATTTGTTATCTTTGCATTTGATTTAATATATGCTGATGAGGAAACGGTTTATTTTATTCACTTTTGCATGTATCATCGCCAACCTGCTCACAAGCTGCCACACGTCTGAGCAGGCTGTTACCGGCAAGTCAACACATCCACCAAAGTTTATTAATAATGTTTATATAGAGCCGCACAACAGATCCAGCGCTACTGCGGATGCTATAGATCATTCTAAAAAGCCAGTAGCGTCAAAGAATAACGCCAAAATTCACAAAACGCAAATTCACAAGACTGCAGCTGCAAAGCCGATGGCGAAAACAGTGGCACCAGAACCAGCACCGCTTACCCCAATTGTAACTAACAAAGAACTCCCCAACGGCGCCAGGAAAAAGTACTCCGAAATGCTGGGCGTGACTGCCGGCGAGATCAATAACTCTGCGTTGTACACTTTTATTGATAAATGGCTGGGTACTAATTACAGGATCGGCGGCTGTGATATTCAGGGTATAGATTGTTCGGGCTTTGCACAACGGCTGTATAGCGAAGTATATGGTATTGACTTGCTGCGTACGGCTCGAGATCAGTTCAGTGCCTGCAAAAGAATTAAAAATGCAGCCAATGCAGTAGAGGGCGACCTGGTATTCTTTCACATCCGCAGCAAGCACATTTCTCATGTAGGTATTTACCTTACCAACAAATACTTCGTTCACGCTTCAACCTCCAATGGTGTTATTATCAGTAACCTCAACGAAGAGTATTGGAGCAAGTATTACGCAGGCTGCGGCAGGATTCCGAGGGGGTAAGTGTTACGCCAAAAAAGCATCACCATACTCAATCAGTGTCTGATTTGCCAGATCAATCGCGGATTGCTCATCTTCAATTTCCACACATAACCACCGCAGATACTTTATACCATTTTTTTCTTCTACAAAGATCAGATCTTCAGATTCGGGATACAATAACTGGGTAGCAGAAACTGCTTTGTTATTCTCAAACAAAACTTTATAAGTGCACATACCCCAAGTATTATTACATAAAGTTACCCTTCAATTCCCGAAAAATGTCCCGTTTTAAAACGGTATTTCCTCACCGTTTTTTGACGGTGTTTGCTCCGTTAATTGACGGTGCCGATTAGACCCCTTCTATCCCTCAGTGTGTTTTTTGAAAGCCACAAATGCATATCCCAACTTCTGCCCCTTTAACTTTACGTTACTCCTTCCCTTTGTTTTTCAGAATTTTAGGACTAATATTGTTTCAATAAATCGTTGTTTATGCAGAAACGTTTAGGTTACAGTGCTATAGTTTTGATGCTCATACTCACAGTTGGTTGTAAGAAAACACCTGACCAGACAGTAGATGCCGGCATGATGACGGCGACTGTGAACGGCGTTGCATTTACTGCATCAACCTGTTATGAGCGTTTCTCACTTGGTGCAACAGAAGATTATGTGATCACAGGTACAGGTACCGACGGCAAAACTTTTATAGTTATTGATCTTAAAAAGAGCACCTATACATCTACTATCGGTGATCAGAATTTGTACCCTTATGTATGGAGCAACTGGGCGAAGTACGAAGCCAATGGCGGAACCGTCTACGCAGATAGCGGCAAAGTAACGATCACTTCTGATTCTGTTGGTCAGGCAGTTAGTGGCACATTCCAGTTTGTAGGTACCGATGGCACAGCCGTTACCGGCGGAGTATTCAGAGCGGTGTTTAAGCGGTAAGTTATTCAGTCATTTATTGAGATGTAATTGCGACAGTTTTATAAACTCTGGCAGTACCTATTTGCATGGGGCAGTACCAAAGAATTACGAGGGCTACACCTTAGAACAAAGAAACGAATTCTGCATAAATTTGAGCACAAAAAAACTCCCGAAAAACGGGAGTTTTTAAGTTATAATTAGAAAATCATTTTACTTCTGTATCACTACCCTGCCTGAGTAGTTCATAGTCTGAGACCTGATGTTCAGCATATACATGCCATCATTCAGATAGTTAAGGTTGATCTCCTTCTGACCAGTAGCTTCATTCATAGCTAACTGAAAGTTACCCATTTTGCGACCTGTCATGTCATAAACATCCACATCAGCGTTTCCGGTAGATTGGTTTGCCCATTGAATGTTGATATTACCCGAACTTGGATTAGGGAAGATATTAAAAGAACCGTTTGCCGATACAGATGAGTTAGATACCGAAGTGCTTGCATTAGCGGTAAGGCTGGTAGCATCGATGTATGCATAACCAAAGTGTGCACCACCGCTGCTGCATGAACCAACTGTAAACGAAACGATCATTGTATGACCTGCATACCCGGTAAAGTTAATGGTACCGTTTGTCCAGCCTTTGTAATGAACGGTTGTATCTACGGTAGACTGCACAAAACCTGTAGAGTTTGGCACAACAAACATACCCAATGCAGAAATTGGAGTGAGCGGAGCCATAGAATCAAATACATTCAATTCAAATACAGGCAAATTTGCCGGTGCATGAGCTGCATTCTGTAAAACCGCAGCATAAGAATAATTGAAATTGAAACTGCCGGTAGGAGGTATGCGCAGGAAGTATGCTGCAGCATCAGCATTAAAATCAATGGTATCGTGTGCCAGTTTCAAAGAATGTGTACCCGTACCTACAACCGGAAATCCGCCATAAGCATCTGTGCCTGTGCCCGATGTGATGGTGTGTAGTCCGGGCGTAGCCGAACAAGGTGCCATTGTGTATGTATGCACCGCTATAATTTTACCAGCGGTATAGTTCCAGTTTGCTGTTGTTCCGGTTTCAAAATCAATGTTGGGTGGAACAATAGTTTGTGCGTTTGTGCAGAATTGAGCGCCAATTGATAAGGCAGAACAGATCAAAATACTTTTGAAGGTCATAAGTCTAATTTTTTGTGGGGTTTAAAAATGGTTAAAAAACTATGTAAATGTAGTTAACATTATGATGAACAGTGCAGAACAGCATGTAAAACACGGTTTTGCAAAGGCTATTTAAAATGTAACCGAGAATTTATTAACTATAGATTAAACAATGCGTTTACTTAGCTACCGCTATGAGCACCTTCTTGTTTTTGATCTTTTCGTTTTTGATCAGGTGCAGCACATTGTTGGCTTTAGACTTTCTGATGGCAGCAAATGAAAAATGATCTTTAATGATCACCAGCCCTATGTCATCCTTCTTCAGCTCACCTTTGTGCGAAAGGAATCCCACAATATCCACCTTATTCACTTTGTCTTTCTTACCTGCGGCTATAAACAGTGTAGTCCACTTGGGTCCCTCTGGCAGTACCTGCTCCTCGGGGAGAGTGATCTGCTCCACAACATTTTCTATATACGGTGGCAGTGTTTCCTCCGACGATAGTAGCATAATTGCCGTACCCGTCGCATCCATACGTGCTGTGCGGCCGTTGCGGTGGGTAAAGCTCTCCTCGTTAAGGGGCAGGTGATAATGCACTATATACCTGATATCGGGAATGTCCAGCCCGCGTGCGGCAAGGTCAGTGGTCACTAAAAAACTCACAGTACCGTTTCTGAACTTGCAAAGGGCACTGTCTCTCTGCTGCTGCTCCATACCGCCGTGGTAGAATGTATTGGCTATCCCCTTCTGTGATATAAACGAACTTGTGCGCTCTACCGACTCTCTATGATTACAGAAAATGATGGTGGGTCTGTTGCCCAGGTAGCACAGTAGTTTGAACAGTGTCTCCAGCTTATCATTTTCATCAGATAACACCGTCTTAACCGCCAGCTTCTCGGGTGGTGCCACCTCTTCAGGCAGAAAATTAAGTGTTACCGGGTCTTTCAAACCTATAAAAACAGGCATCTCAGCTGCTTCGGTAGCCGAAGTAAGTATCTTCTTTTCTATATTCGGAAATGCAGTTGTTACAAACGACACCTCATCTTCAAAGCCCATTTCCAGCGACTTATCAAATTCATCAAGCACCAGTGTCTTTACAGCGTTTACGGTAATGTTGCCCCTCCTTATATGATCGCCCAGCCTGCCCGGTGTTCCCACAATTACCGCCGGTGGCTGCTTAAGATTGTTCTCCTCTGTTTCTCGCAAATGCCCCCCGTAACAGCTCGTTATCTTCAGCCCTGTGCCCATTGACTTAAACACCAATTCTATTTGCTGTGCTAGTTCGCGCGATGGAACTATTATAATTGCCTGAGTGTTTTTGTTGTCTGTATCAATTAACTGCACCAATGGAATAAGAAAAGCAAGGGTTTTGCCTGAGCCTGTTGCCGATAGCAAAATCACATCATCATTTGCAGCAATAGCATCTATTGCTGCCTCCTGCATTTCGTTCAGCGCCTTTATATTAACATTAACCAGTATTCTATCTATTGGGAATTTCAATTCTTGCATATACGCAAAGGTACGCAAGTTTAAGCGGTCGCATGGTTTCACCAAAAATGACCACCTTTCGGTAGTCAGGAGTTGTCCTTGCTGTTCTTTGTGAAGAGGCGCAAATTCAAACCTACTATGACCACCATCACTGCACTCATAAAACCCGTGTATTGCCCACTTGCATCAAAGTACCTCCAAACCAAACTGACCACCAATACGGATAATAGAATAGAAATAGTGCAATAAACCTTGGTGCGTGTTGTCATAATCTTAATTCAACAGAACGAATATAGTAAAAATACACAATAGAGTTTCCCAGCGCAACCCTGTTGGCACAAATACAGTTTGCTTTCTTTTAAATGCCTAAGTTTGCTCTAAAACCAAATTAGTGGCTAAGACTGTTTTAATTACCGGTAGCACCAGCGGCATTGGCCTCGGCATAGCCAGAGAGTTTGCTGCAGCGGGCTGTAATATTGCCTTCAACGGGCTGGAACCAGATGGCGCAGCTATTGCTCAGCAGGTAGCCGATGAATTCAATATAAAGCATACGTTCTCTCCGACAAATGTGATGTTCGCCGATCAGATCAGGCAAATGATCAGTGAGGCAATCTCGGCTTTTGGAAAGATAGATGTACTGGTCAATAACGCCGGTATTCAGTTTGTATCTCCGGTAGAGGATTTTTCTGAAGATAAATGGGACAGTATCATTGCCATCAATCTCACAGCGGCATTCCATACCATTAAAGGTGTTTGGAGTAGTATGAAAGAAAATCACTTTGGTCGTATCATCAACATTGCTTCTGCCCATGGGTTGCGTGCCTCCGCCTTTAAGAGTGCCTACGTAGCCTCAAAGCACGGACTGATAGGTCTCACCAAAACCATTGCACTGGAGGGTGCGCCGTTCGGGATCACCTGCAATGCAATATGCCCCGGCTACTCCGAAACCAAAATTGTGGTTGATCAGATCCCTAATCAGGCACTGGTACACCACATGACCGAGCAGGAAGTAAAAGACAAGATATTTCTGGAACGCCACGCGGTAAAGGAGTTTATACCTGTGAGCCTGATCGCAAAGGCTGCATATTTTCTGGCCGCCGATGAGGCTGCCACCATCACAGGCATTTCACTTCCGGTAGATGCGGGTTGGACAGCCCATTAATGATCCGGTTTGTTTTAATACTTCAGCAACTCATTTTATGAAAGACTTATTTGTAAGCGTAAACAATATCAATCTGCATTATTCAGACCTCAGTAACAACAAGCCTGTTCTGATATTACTACACGGTCTTACGGCCAATGCACATGCATTTGATAAAGTGGTAGAAGGATTGAATGACTCCTACAGAGTTATTTGCCCCGATTTCAGAGGCAACGGACTGAGCGATAAACCCGAAACCAACTATACCGTAGAAGACCATGCAGCCGATATTGTTGGGCTGATTAATCATTTGGGGCTGGAGACTGTTTACCTCGGCGGACATTCGTTTGGTGGTTATCTGGCGGTATACATTGCTGCTAATTACCCGCAGTTGGTTAGCAAACTGATAATACTTGATGCTGCAACGTCTATGAACCCCAACGCCGCCAAAATGCTGGCAAATGCTATCTCAAGGCTCGATGCCGTTTATCCCAGCTTTGATGAGTATCTGGAGCATGTAAAAAAAGCACCCTACCTAGATTTCTGGGACCCTGCTATGCTCAGCTACTACCGTGCCGATGTGCAGGACCTGCCCGATGGCACTGTAAAACCGCGATGCCAGTTGAACAGTATTGCACAGAAATCAATAGCGCTCAGTAAAGTAAAGTGGGCAGAACTGTTTCCCCTGATCGCTCACCCCGCTCTGTTGGTTAATGCCACTGGAGCCTATACGCTTGGAGAAGCATTGCTTCCGCCTGAGATAGCTCAAAGTACGGTTGCCGGCATGCCCAATGCCCGGTATGCCGCTGTAGAAGGCAACCATTTAACCATGCTGTACGGAAAGGGAGCAGATAGCACCGCAATCCTGATCACCGAGTTCCTTAGCAGTTGATTGCATTTATAACCAAAATACCACAAAATGGGTATATGAAATTTATTTCTTAAGTTTACTTTTACAAAAAAAGTAATTAAGATGAAACGGATTTCTTTTCTTTTTGCATTGGTTATTGTTACCATTTTTTCTGCCACCAATAGTTCTGCACAGGTTAAGCTCGAGGAAATTATCAAGCCGGGTTCGAGGCTCATATACCAGGTTACCAGCGGCAGGGGCAACTACGATTTCGTAATAACGGTTAAAGATCTCAAAGGTTCCTCATTCGAATGGGAGATGGGTTCACCTATGGATACAAAGGGCACCATCATCCATACCGACAAAGCACTACAGAGTGCATACAAAATGTATAACTACTTTCAGTCTGAAACCAAAAAACTGGATGATCAGATGCTCAGTGTTTGGCTCAGTCAGAAGATGTTTAAAGACCTGACAAAGGCAGCAGAAGGTGTGAAAGTATGCATGTACGATCCGCTGGATGAGCCAAAGCTGATGAAGTATTTTATGGATGGAGAGTTCAGCGTAAAGATTGATGGAAAAGGAACAAAGATTGTAGACAAGGTGGTGCGACCAGCAAAAAAATCGGGTACCAAATGGATTATTGACCCTAGCAACGATGATTCCTTCAGTTACTACAATTCAGCAAGCTTTCCGGTTATCCTTCGAATGCACACCAACTTTACCATTGCGCTTAAAGAAATCAAAACCAAATAGTTCTAAAACCGTACTTTGAATTTAAAATGGCGTAAGATATTACTCGACCCTACTTTTTGGGTATTGCCGATAATCAATATCTGGTTGCTGTACTGCTATGAGCAGGATCCCAAAATATTCGCAACCCTGATCTGGCTATACTGGTCACAGAGCATGTTGTATGGGTTCTTTACCTACCTGTATCTAAAAACGGCAAAACGCCGCTATCAGTCGGGTTTTAAATACAATGAAGAAAATAAAATAACAGAGGAAGCGTCTGTGGGAGCTGAGACATGGTTTGCTTCCAGGCTCTTTATAGCATTCCACATTATCTATGTGGTTTTCCTTGCAGGATTTATAGAAAAGACCGGTCCGTTTGATTGGGACTTGTACTGGAAGTTCCTGGCTGTGTTTTTAGTGTTTCAATTGGTAAGTTTTATTCAACACAAAATTCAAAATAGAGATCAGCCTGTAGATGTTGCCAGGCTCGCCTACCTGCCTTTTTTAAGAGTCATACCTATACATCTATGTATAATCATCCCTGCCTTTCTGAGTATCAGCAACCTCACGGTCTTTCTTATCATTAAAACCATTACCGACCAAATCCTCTACGTAAAGACAACCAACTACTATCAGAAAAATGATGCATTGGGCAATGCAACTACTTTAAATATTCAATCAACAATTTCGTCGCAATAGTTTCACTTTTTAAAACAAAACCAATGATCATTTCAGTAAATCACAAGATCAATAATCCGGAAAGCTTCTGGAAATCAGCACAGGATAACCTGCCTAACCTGCCCGAAGGTGGTGTTCAGCGCGTATTGCAGGCATTGCCCAATGGCGATATGTCTCAGGCTACCTGCCTTTGGGAAGCAGATAGTATCGACTCTTTAAATACTTACCTCCGCGATAAAGTGAAAAACTGGAGCGAGGAAACTTATTTCGAGGTGAACACCGCAAATGCAATTGGTTGCCCTGCATAAGGCTAACATAGATAACGTTTGATGGCATAGAAAGGAACCAGTCCGGCTCTTTTCTATGTCTTTTAAAATTTCAATTTAACTTCCATAATAACAGAATTATGAAACACCTGCTTATTTTTTCGTTGC
>CAIKOJ010000134.1 GCA_903829015.1 uncultured Bacteroidota bacterium | reverse complement strand
CTTGCAGGGCACACACCAGGTTGCCCAAAAGCTGATAAGGGTTACTTTGCCCTTCTCAAAAGACTCATTAAATGCTACTTTTTTTCCATTGTCCAGATTCTTTATCTGGGTTTCAGGAAGTTCCTGCGCCTGCATTGCAGTTAGTAATCCCATACATGCGCATACCAACAGAATTTTTTTCATGATTGCTTGTTTTTATAATAAATAAGCGAAAACTTTGCCAAACTTAAATTAAGGCACTAATTTCGGAAAAACTTTAACAATATTATCATTTAGATGAAAAAATCACCAATATTCTTTTTGCTGCTTTGTATATCTTTTGGGTCTTTGGCACAGGGCACTTTTTCCGGCGACCTGATGATGAACGTCAATTTTTTCATGCGTGATACCAACATCAAGGCATCAGGCAATCCGCTATACGACAACTACCTCAGCGGCAGTGAGGGCTGGCTTTCTTTGCGTTACAATATTAAGGGCTTCACCTTTTTTGTACGTGCCGATGCGTTTGATAACTCAAATCTCAAGAACCCCACATCCGCCAAATCCGATTTCGGTATAGGTGCGTGGAACGTTACAAAAGACATGAAAGACCTTTCTATTTCCGTAGGTACCATCTACGATCAGATTGGCAGCGGTATTCTGTTCCGTTCTTACGAAGACCGCGGTCTGCTGATTGACAATGCGCTCGTCGGCCTTGAATTAAAATACAAACTCGCCAAGAATATTCAGATCAAAGGCTTCGTAGGCCAACAGAAGAACAACAATTTTGTAAACAACGCACGTTATGCACCCGTCATCAAAGGTCTGAGCATGGAGGGTGATTACAATGTAGGACAAGTGCATCTGGTGCCAGGCGTTGGTGCCATTAACCGCACGCTGGATAATACATCGTACAGCACTATAAAAGGCAATGTCTTAAATCAGTTTGTTGCTGATACTACCAGTGATTCTATCAACAGTAAGTTTACGCCTGTTTACAACATGTATGGTGGTACAGTTTACAACACGCTTACCTACAAAAACTTCTCTTGGTATATCGAGGGGTCATACAAATCTACAGAAGCTATTAACGAAACTGATCCGGTAACCGGCAACACTAAAATTTACAATAAGCCGGGTAATGTAGAATACACCTCGTTGAATTATGGTATAAAGGGTATAGCACTCAGCCTTTCAGGCAAGCGAACTGAAGATTTCATCATGCGCACATCAACCAGCGAATCTTTGCTGAATGGTATGCTGAACTGGCAGCCTGTTGTTGCAGTGCTCAGGCCGGAGCGTCTGATGTCCCGCTACACACCTGCTTCGCAAGATCAGTCTGAGCAGGCCATGTCTGCCAGTTTGTTATTGTCGCCCAATGATGTTACTAATTTTACTTTGTCTTACACCAACATCAATACCCTCAAAAACGACAAGCTCTACCGCGAGGCTTTTGTAGACGGCATTTATCAGGGTATGAAATCATGGATATTTCATTTAGGTGCGCAATACATGGAGTACAACACCCTGCGTTACCAGATAGCTGCAAGGGCTGATTCAAGTCCTATAGTGTATGCAATTACTCCTTTTGCAGAAATTACTTACAGAATAAACGAAAAGAAGTCAATCAGGGCAGAGGTTCAGTACATGAACACCCTGCAAGACTATGGTTCCTGGGCATTTGCAATGATTGAATTCGATGTGGCTCCTAAATGGGCTATCTCAGTTTCAGACATGTACAATGTAGCTATCAACAAAAATAAGGATAATCCGAACTCTTCTGATGCAGGCTTCGCAACCAAAGCGGCTAATCATTACTACAGTGCTTACGTAGCTTATACCAAGGGGGCTAACCGTTTCTCGCTGGCCTATGTAAAACAGGTAGATGGTATTAACTGTGCCGGTGGTGTTTGCCGTTACGAGCCAGCGTTCAGCGGTGTGAAGCTTGTTATAACATCAAGTTTCTAATACGGTACCACAAACAAAATAATTGCAGCGCAGTATGTACATCTATTGCCCTAACTACCAACGATAACATGTTGTGCGATCTATTACCAGATATATACTGCTTCTTTTCTGTATTGCGGGATGGCAGAGTAATTTGTCTGCACAGACTGTAATGCGCACATTGGGTGCAAACAGGCTGGTGGGCGAAATTAAGTTGGATGGTGTGCTGGATGAAGCAGCATGGGCATCCGCACAGAAAGCCACGGGATTTACTCAGTTTGGCCCCAGACCGGGCGAAAGCTCTATGCAGCGCACCGAAGTAAGTATTGTCTACGATAATGATGCTATATACATCGGTGCCATGATGTATGATAACGAACCTAACAAAATCTATAAACAACTGTCTGGCAGGGATGATGATGGTGGTAACACCGATCTGTTTGGAGTAACCTTCGATACCTACAACGATCACCAGAATGCCACACAGTTTGCAGTAACTGCCGCCGGTGTGCAGGTAGATGCGATCTATAAATTCGGTGGAAGAAACACTGCCTGGAATGCCGCATGGTACAGCGAGGTACAGATCACAGACAAAGGCTGGAGTGTGGAAATGAAGATTCCCTATTCTGCTTTGCGTTTCCCTAAAAAAGCTGAACAATTGTGGAATGTCAATTTTGCCAGGGGCATCAGGCGTTACAGGGAGTTCTCTTACTGGAACACACTATTGCCTACCGATGCAAATGCGCTGGATCGTGCCGGACAACTTACGGGCATCAGTAACATTGAAGCGCCCGTTAGGCTGGCACTGCTGCCGTACATTTCAGCCTATACTCAGAATTACGATGGTACCTCAACGAATTCCTTAAATGGCGGTTTAGACATTAAGTACGGTCTCAACGAGAGTTTTACTCTTGATATGACCCTGGTGCCCGATTTCGGGCAGACCATCTACGACAAGCAGGTGTTAAACCTCTCTCCTATAGAGGCTCGTTATAACGAGAACAGATACTTTTTTACAGAGGGGCTTGATCTGTTTAATAAGAACGATCTTTTTTATAGCAGGAGGGTAGGCGGCAGTCCGGTAAACGCTGGCAGTCTGAACGGCTCTTTGCAGCCTGGAGAGATCGTTACCGCCAGCCCGCTCACTACCCGGTTATATAATGCCACTAAATTGTCTGGCCGAACAAAATCTAAACTGGGTGTCGGTTTCTTCAATGCAGTATCTGAGTCTGCGAATGCTTCTGTGCTGGACACGGTAACCGGGCATACCCGGCGGGTGCAAACAGCACCACTCACCAACTACAATGTGGTGGTACTGGATCAGGCTTTGAAGAACAACTCCTACATCAGTCTGATCAACACTAACGTGTACCGCGAAGAAAACAGTTACAATGCCGATGTGACTGCTTTGCTCTTTAAACTGGCAAATAAATCAAATTCATACGGTATCAGCGGATCGGGTGATGTGAGCCAGTTGTATAAGCCCGGCAACACCGATATCGGGCACAGGTATCACCTGAGCATAGGTAAGATCAGTGGCAATTACAACTGGAATCTAAGCACCAACTCCATAAGCGATCATTTTAATCCCAACGATCTGGGCTATCTCGACCGGAACAACATTACTACTTATCTGTTCGATCATTATTATAACATTTACAAGCCTGTGGGTATACTCGTTCAGGCTTACAATCATGTAGGCATCACGTACAATCGTGTATTCAATCCTGATGTTTTTCAGCAAGCAAATATTTTTGGGTCGCATACTTATATGTTCATCAACTACGCAGCCCTCGGTGCATATTGGACAATACAGCCTTTTACCAGCAACGACTATCTCGAGCCCCGCACACCGGGCAGGTATTTTGTAGCCCCCGAAAACTATATGGCGGGTGGGTTCTATTCCACCGACTATCGCCGCAATTTTGCCTATGATATCCAAATCACAAACCGATGGTACTCAACCAGGGGACGCAATTTGTTCTCATGGTCTATCAGTCCCCGCTATCGCTTCAGCAATAAGTTGTCGTTTATATATAGTCTATCCGGAGATAACAATATCAACGAAGTAGGGTATGCTGCCAAACTAAGCGACTCTGTTATCTTTGGTACCAGAGATGTGCATACCATCACCAACTCACTTACGGGTGCCTACATTTTTTCGGGAAACATGGCGCTGAAACTGGATGCACGGCATTACTGGTCGCAGGCGGAGTATCAAAAATACGGGCTACTGCAGAGCGATGGCAGTATTGATTACACTGTGCCATACAGCGGCAATAGAAATGTGAACTTCAATACCTTCAATCTGTATCTGAGCTTTGTATGGCAGTTCAGGCCGGGCAGCGAAATGACTGTTGTATACCAGAATAGCATCTACTCATCGCCCAATGCGCCTGTGCTGGTTTACGATTATTTCAAAGATGTCGACAATACCTTCCGGTCGCCGCAAACCAACAGCCTTTCTGTAAAGATCATCTACTACCTCGAGTATCAGGATATCAAGAGGTGGGTACGCAGAAGCTAGTTGTACGGTTGATTTGTTGACTGGTTGACTGGTTGATTGGTTGATTTGGTGATAAGAAACTATGCAATTCGCCAAAATAGAAAATGTAATGGTGAGCATATTGAACCATAACTACTCCATAATCTTCTTAAGCCTTATAGAGGATTTTGTTATCAGATACAGGAGTGGCCGGGCTTACAGCTTTGTGGGAATTATTCCCTTTGCTTTCGATGGTTTTAAGAACTTAACAATAGATACTCCAAAAAAGGACACCGATGAGTTAGCGTACTTGCCGCTGAAATAATACTGTCCGTAGAAAATATTTAGGTGTAGCAGAGGTGTAAAGGAGTATTCGATGCCCTGTGTAAACTCGATCATCATGTTTTGCGATGCGCCGAATACATATCCCAGGCCCGGCGTAAATGTGTTCACGAATTTACCCACCTGAAAGATGTTCAGGTTCGGACGAAACTCCAGATACATGGTGGTGTCTTTACCCACTATTGGAGCGCAATTGGTTTTTCCAAAATCGATACCTATGCTGAAGACATCCTGCCACTGCCTGCCCACTTCTACGGTAGGGCTGAGTTTCATGCCAAAATCACCGGGCGCATTGGTAAGGCAGGGCACTAAAGAAACAAAGTACTGCGGTGGAGCGTTTAGATCCTGACCTTTGACTTGCCCATACCCAAACAACAATATGAGGAGCAACAGTTGAATTTGTCTCATTTTACTTAGTTGATGATTATTAGATAAAACTAATCAAAAACTGGGGATTATATAAAATGAGGTATGAATGTGAAAAGGCTCTCCCGCATTAAAGGGTACTATCGGAACTACTCCACCGTCACAGACTTGGCCAGATTGCGGGGTTGGTCTACGTTGCAGCCACGCATAATAGCTATGTGGTAAGCTAGTAACTGCAGCGGCACAATAGTGATGAGCGGGGAGAGTATCTCTTCTGTTTCTGGTACCTCAATAATATGGTCGGCAAGTGCGCGTATCTGCGTATCGCCTTTGTGTACCACAGCTATGATCTTTCCTTTGCGTGCTTTTACTTCCTGCACATTGCTTACAATCTTTTCGTAGGCGCTCTGGTTGGTAGCCAGGAACACAACAGGCATGTTCTCGTCTATCAATGCTATAGGTCCGTGCTTCATCTCTGCGGCAGGGTAACCCTCGGCATGAATGTATGATATCTCTTTGAGCTTCAGCGCCCCTTCCAGTGCTACAGGGAAGTTGTAGCCCCTGCCCAGGTACAGAAAGTTGGTGGCGTCTTTGTAAATAGCAGCAATCTCTTTTATCTGCGCATCCAGCAGCAGTGTTTCTTCTATCTTCTTAGGGATGTTCTCTAGTTCGTAAAGTATCTCCCTCAGTTTAGATGTCGGTATGGTGCCTTTCACCATTGCCAGTTGCAGTGCTATCAGCGTTATCAGTGATATCTGTGTAGAGAAAGCCTTGGTAGATGCTACGCCTATCTCGGGGCCGGCATGTGTATATGAGCCAGCGTGTGCAGAGCGGGCAATAGAAGAGCCTATCACGTTGCACAAGCCATAAATAAGTGCCTGCCTGTCTTTAGCCAGTGAAATTGCAGCCAGTGTATCGGCAGTTTCGCCCGACTGCGATATTGCAATAACCACATCGTTTTCGTTGATGATCGGATTACGGTACCTGAACTCAGAAGCGTATTCCACCTCTACCGGCACACGTGCCAGATCTTCAATCAGGTATTCACCAATCAGACCCGAGTGCCACGATGTGCCACATGCGGTAATAATAAAACGCTCAGCCTTATCTATACGGTTAATGTACTCGTTCAGCCCGCCTAACTTTATCCAGCCCTGCTGTGCATTCATTCGGCCACGCAGCGAGTCTTCGATAGCTTTAGGCTGTTCGTAAATTTCCTTCAGCATGAAATGCTCAAAACCACCTTTCTCAATTTTCTCCAGAGAGAATTCGAGTTTGATGATCTCAGGAGATTTCTCTACGTTACCAAGTGTTCTGATGGTATAGTTGCCGTTGCGGTTGATAACAGCATATTCCTGCTCTTCCAGATACACTACGTTTTGTGTGTATTCTATTATAGGCGATGCATCG
The DNA here is from genome assembly GCA_903829015.1 of uncultured Bacteroidota bacterium. GTDB lineage: Bacteria > Bacteroidota > Bacteroidia > Chitinophagales > Chitinophagaceae > Nemorincola. The sequence goes on along the minus strand of CAIKOJ010000134.1, from coordinate 5,896 downwards.
GAGGCAACGAATATTTCATCGGTACCAATGCCCAGTACCAGCGGGCTGCCTTTACGGGCGGCTATCAGCTGATCGGGATTATTTTTATTAAGTATTACAATGGCATATGCGCCTACCACCTGGTTGAGTGCTATGCGTACTGCATTATCTAGTGTTGCGTTCTCCTTTTTCTGTACTTCTTCAATCAGATTGATCAGTACTTCGGTATCCGTATCTGTATGGAACTGGTATCCTCTTTTGGTCAGCTCTTCTTTAATAGAAGCGTAGTTTTCAATGATGCCGTTGTGTATAATAGCCAGATCGCCCGATTGCGATATGTGCGGATGTGCGTTTCTGTCGTTAGGTTCGCCATGTGTAGCCCAGCGGGTATGGCCTATGCCAATATTCGCTGCAAATGTTTGACCATTCACAACAGCTTCAAGGTCGGTAACTTTACCTGCTTTTTTATAAATACTCAGGTCATTGTTCAGCAACGCGATCCCGGCACTGTCGTAGCCTCGGTATTCCAGCCTCTTCAGACCCTTGATCAAAATTGGGTAAGCCTCCCTTTTACCTATATAACCTACAATGCCACACATAGAAATGAAGTTATGTTGATCAATTCAATTTTGAGTAAACAATAAATAATTTAGGGCGGTATGCGGTATCAGAGTAGCTTCCTCCACCCATCACAAGATGCGACGCTCCGTAATAATCGCCGGTGCCGTTGATGTGCAGATGAAGGGTGTCGTTGTTTGATTGTAGGGAATACAATACCTCGCGCGGTATATTGATGGTGTACACTCGCTTGCCGTTGATATTGTGGTAGTAACCATCAAGCACACCTAAAGGTGAAGTACTTGTAATCGGGTAATAATCGGCCAGAATATACGTAAGTCCGTAATTGATACCTGTTGGGTAAACTCCATTGCCGATACCTGTAGGATATAATTTCTGAGGTCCAAGGAAAGTAGCACCAACATAGTTATCATAATTATCCAATACCGTAAACATCAGCTCGGCTTTGGCAATTACGCCTTTCGGAATAGTTTTTAGTCCCGGCACAACAACATCCACAGTTGCACCTGGCAGATTCTGAATGGCAATAATATCGTCGTTTGCTTTTGTAGAATGATAAAGTGCGTTAACGGGGTAGTGGTTGTATGATTTGCTTACGCTATTCATATGACCACAGTAAATTACATTGTGGTAGTAGGGCTCTATTAGCGCACTATCTGAAGTAGTAGTGTGGTAATACAACAAAACGCCTGCCTGATTATAAATAGTGTTACCATCGAGGCGGAAGTAAGGAATTACCGTCCCGAATTGGTTGGTGTTGGCTGCCCTCACACAAATGCCGTTGAAATACTTAATGAAATCGGTGGTGAAACTAGAACTACCTGCTGCCATTGAATCTGCTGTGTGAATGTGATTCCAGAACACAGGCAACTTCAACTTCATGCGCAAACCTGGATAGTTGGACGCAATAACATTGGTGTTAAACGAATCCATCAGGCTCTTCACATTAATTGTTACCGGTTCGCTAAGCGGGAAGGTGGCATCAATGCCCTTGGTTTCGTAAGAGTTATACACCGAATCGTGACTGATTGGCTGCGTCATATAAAACGCCTGATACGTCTGTGTGGCGGTTGAGTTCGAGAGGTCGCCCATGGTATAACCGCTGTATGGCAATACCAGAATGGCAGAGTCTATAATCGCATTCTCAAATATGCTGCTGCCCGGATCAGTCTGTATAACCTGAAAGTACGTTGCGGCTGTCATGGTACCGAAAAAGGGATCGGTATAAGTACCTACTGCCTGATTAATAGGTACACCACTGTAGTTGGTGCTAGTCACAGCAGTATCGTCGTAAAAAGTATGGGTAATACAATTGAGGTTAACCGAGTAAATACCAACCGTGTTGATAGCCGGTGATACTTTTGAATTGATCAGTACATTTTCCTTACAGCCACTGCCCGAAAGCGCGGCCATAATTACAAACACCATCAGTAGTAACCGGCTGTGGAAATTATATTTCAAGATGAAAAATTTTGGATATAAAGATGGGGAAATAAATACTAAGACTCTGTTAAGCTTTTATACAGGTCAAGCAAAGGAGTTACATCCTCTTTCCACTCAGGTTCGTATTTCAAAACTTTTTTATAGCGGCTTGGTTTTAGTTCGTCTACAACCTTTTTATCCATTTTCTCAGATCCAAATACAACCACATCCGCGCTTTTACCACCACCAATTGTCAATGACTGGTTGGAGCCATCTTTAAACACATCAAGATCTTTTTCCTTGATCTCGCTGCTAATGATAGCTTTCTTCAGGAAATTAGGGTTCAGTTTTTCTTTAAACTGGTTGGCCTGTGCGGTGTATATGATCTTGGAATATCCGAATACGGGTTCTTTTTTATAAGTGGTCTTCAGGTATAGCGGGATCAAAGACGTCATCCAGCCGTGGCAATGGATCACGTGCGGAGGCCATCCGAATTTCTTAACTGTCTCCAATGCGCTCTTGCAGAAGAAGATCATTCGCTCACCGTTATCATCATGGAAAACATCCTGATCATCGCGGAATACTGACTTGCGCTTGAAATAATCTTCGTTATCCATAAAGTACACCTGCAGACGGGCATTAGGAAGTGAAGCCACTTTAATGATCAGCGGATAATCGTCTTTATCAATAATTACATTGATGCCCGAAAGTCTAACAACTTCGTGCAGTCTGTGCCGGCGTTCGTTGATCACGCCAAACCGTGGCATAATAACTCTAACTTCCAGTCCCGAATCAAACGTTTTGATGGCGAGTTTGTTGAGTATTTGCGCAAAATCAGTAAACTCTGTATAAGGAGAAAGTTCGTTGGCAATTATTAAAACACGTTTCTTTGTGTCTGCAGACATTTATTGAAGAATTAATTATTGTTACAATAAAATTGAAATAGTCTGCAAAATTACGAAAATATTGAATTCCAACCGTACTTTGCAGCCCGGAAGGCTAAATTAGTTGTATGGTCATCTTTAAACACGTAGTAGATTTAAGAAAATACATGTCTGCCCTGCGCACTAAAAGTGCAAAGGTGGGCTTTGTGCCTACCATGGGCGCACTGCATGAGGGGCATGTTTCACTCATCAGGAAGGCGAAAACTGATGATACCTTTGTTATATGTAGTATTTTTATAAATCCAACTCAATTCAACGACAAGAGCGATTTTGAAAAATACCCCGTCACTACCGAGGATGATATTGAGATGCTGATCAACGCCGGCTGCGATGTTTTGTTTCTGCCTTCGGTAGACGAAATGTATCCGGGCGGGGCAACCACGGTTCGGGGATATGATTTTGGCTTTCTGGAGCAGACGCTGGAAGGTGTGCAAAGGCCGGGACATTTTCATGGGGTAGGGCAGGTTGTAGGCAGGTTGCTTGAAATTGTAGAACCTCATTATCTATACCTGGGGCAGAAAGACTACCAGCAATGCATGGTGATCACTATGCTTGTTGATTTAATGGGGCTCAAAGGACTGAATGTAGTTATTTGCCCTACGGTAAGGGAGCAGGATGGACTGGCTATGAGTTCCAGAAACAGAAGACTCACTGAAACTCAAAGATCGAGGGCGGGCGTTATTTACCAGTGCCTTGTATCGATTGAATCAAAGCGCGAATCATCTCATTTCAGTATTGTACAAAAGGAATGCATGGACCTGCTGTCAACAAAGGGATTTGAAGTGGAATATGTGGCATTGGCTGAAGCAGATACTCTGCAGCCTGCCGATGATTATTTGAAAGATAAAGCCATGGTGGCACTGATAGCTGCTAAAATAGGAGGCATAAGGTTGATCGATAATTTGGTTTTTTAGATTTAATCCGGTTACAATGAATGAGCCTTTAGCACTAGGCATAGATATTGGTGGTACCAACACTGCTTACGGTTTCGTGAACAGAAGGGGCGAGATCATTTCGAAGGGAAGCATTTCTACGCTGGGTCACGACAGCCCGGCAGCATATATCATAGCACTTGGTGAGGCACTGTTACCAGAGATAGAGCGGTATGGTAGGGCAAATGTAGCTGGAGCAGGGATAGGTGCACCCAATGGAAATTTCTTTACGGGTGATATCATTTTTGCGCCCAACCTGCCATGGAAAGGTGTAGTGATACCGATGGCAAAAATGGCCGAGGAAACACTGGGTATAAAAGCAACACTAACCAACGATGCCAATGCTGCCGCAATTGGCGAAATGATGTATGGTGCTGCCAAAGGGATGAAGGACTTTATACTCGTTACATTGGGTACCGGTGTGGGCAGTGGATTTGTGGCCAATGGACAACTGATATACGGGCACGACGGTTTTGCAGGGGAACTGGGACATGTGATAGCTGTAAGGAACGGCAGGATGTGCGGCTGCGGGCGGCGAGGTTGCCTGGAGGCATACACATCAGCAACCGGAATAGTACAGACCGTGAATGAGTGGCTGGATGAACGTACTGATGATACAATACTCAGAGCAAGTAAGGGCGCAATAACAGCAAAGATGATTTTTGAAGCCGCTGAGGCGGGAGACTTATTTGCAAGGGAGCTATTTGACTACACAGCCAATATTTTAGGCCAGACTTTAGCCGACACAGTCGCCATTACCTCGCCCGAAGCAATTATCTTCTTCGGCGGACTAGCAAAAGCGGGAGACCTGCTGCTGCCCGCCGTTAAAAAATATATGGAAGCTAACCTGCTGAACATCTACCAAAATAAAGTAGCTATACTACAGTCAGCACTGCCAGATGCTGATGCTGCGATACTGGGCGCGAGTGCGTTGGTTTGGTAAACGGTAAGTGAAAATTATATCAGGTAGACTTAAGGAGCAGAAGATACAAACCTAAGTGTTGGATTTATGCTACGAGTTGTCTGAATTTTTCTCTGAATAAATTTACTTCAGTAGTGGATAGCACACCTAACTCAGCAATTACATCTTCTTTTTTAAGTGTCACAATCCTATCAAATTTTGAGAATAGAAGCAACCCGTAAATGATTAGCTGAATTTGGTTCCAGTACCATCTCAAATTCACCAGGCTTATCAGGTAGTACCGAACTGATAGCACAAAGAATTAAATCGCGGTATTTATCTTTTGTAGTAGTAACAACAAGCGCGGGACGAACCTTCACATTGGTCAACTCAGCAAAAGGGAAAGGAATTAATACAATTGTGCCTGTTTTCATTTACTTGATTTTGGCAAATAATCCTGGTAAATATCTTCACTGGGGTTATCCCAAAACCCTAATGCTGCATTAGTTGTTCCGAAATTACGTAAGCTCAATTCGTCAGTTTCAGCGTTGTTCAACTCTTCTACAAAAGTAATAATCACCTTATACTTTCTTTTCTCCTTTATTGCATCTATTGGGTAGATGTTTTTCCCATCGTATATTCCCGCTACTGACAGCATAATTCGTAGTCTTACTGTGAATTTACTTCTTTTTTATCCTTCTTCACAAAATTTCAACGATATCATTACTTTATAGTCATAAGTGGAGGTTGCTCAATTGGTAGTGCAACAGTTTCCCAAGCTGGGGAGTTCTGCCCTATTGATTGTTGTCATCAACTTTAGCATCCTGCCGACCAATAAAACGATATACTACTGATGGTGTAAACAAGTGATAAAAAAAAAATATGCATTTTTTTCAATTAAATTGTAAATATTCTTATTAACTTTATTATTGTAAATGCTACTCCTTACCTTTTAAATCTTTTTTATGCCTGCTTCATTTAATACATTTTGCGATCCGGTTGCCGGACAAACATTGCGTCATGATTCTTTTGGAACTGGTTGGAATGTTGGTATCCTTGCGGCTACTGCCAACTGCTCGGCCATCTTAGGAGGTATACCGGCATTAGTGCCTACCAATTTAAATAACTCAGATCTCTCT
>CAIKOJ010000133.1 GCA_903829015.1 uncultured Bacteroidota bacterium | reverse complement strand
TTTTAAATTCTTGTTACTTATTGTAAATTCTATTTTTTTGGTAGTTGCGTTTAATGTAGCCATCTCATGTTTATTTAAACCTTATCATTAAAACAAAGCAAGGTAAAGAATATTCACCAATATGAGATATTTATACGCACACATTCTCGTGCAGCAACACAAATAGCCGAATTCCATACGTCTCAGGCGCGTCTCCATTTTCAGAGAATCTCAAGCAAGGTTTTATGTCTCACGCGTGCCTTCTTTTTCAGGGACTGTCCAGCGAGGTGCGGAAGTTGAACATATTGAACTACAGTCGCAAAACGGCTATCTTTAATCGACGAATGATCCTTCGGAACACTCGCGCCAGATTAAACTCCAGTCGCAGACTGGCTAATTTCACCAATACGAGTGATCCTGCGGAACACTCGCGCCAGATTAATTCCCTTACTATTGTTCGGCTAAGTTTGTAAATTCGTACCATACATGGCCAAACAGCAGAAAAAGGCGAAAAAACAGGAGGCGCAGCCAGCCGGTGGTGAAAGTGGGAGCAGCAAATGGATACCATTGATATTGGCAGGTGCGATTGCTATCATTACATTTATTTGCCTGTCGCCGGTACTGAGAAACAGTTTTGTGAACTGGGATGATAATGCCTATGTGTTTGAGAACCCATATCTGAATAAGCCGGTATCAGAAGCTGTAACGTATTTTTTCGGGCCTAATTATTTTGTAGGTAACTACATACCCGTAACAATGCTCACCTATGTGGCTGAATTTCATGCAGGTGGTATGGAGCCGGGCCTTTTTCATAGTGTAAATCTGGCACTGCACATCATCAATGTGCTGCTGGTGTTTTGGTTTGTGTGGCTGCTCAGTGGCAGGCGGAGCATGGTGGCTGGTGTAGTGGCATTGCTCTTTGGCATACACCCCATGCATGTTGAGTCGGTGGCATGGATAGCTGAATTGAAGGATGTACTTTACAGTTGTTTTTTTCTGTTGGGGCTAATAGTGTATTGCAGGTATCTGGAAGTGAAGGAGGAGAGTGGGGGCAAGGCGATCAGGTTGTTGGTACTTGCGTTTATTTTGTTTGTGCTGTCTTGCCTGTCTAAACCGGCGGCAGTAGTGTTTCCGCTGGTACTGCTGCTGCTCGATTATTACTATGGCCGCAAACACGATAAGCGCATATGGTTAGAGAAGGCCGGGTTTCTGTTAGTGTCGCTGGTATTTGGTATTGTCGCCATAAAGTCGCAGCAGGCCGATCATCTGCTGCACAATTATTATCCGCTGTCGCAGAGAATGTTCTTTGCCACCTGGTCCATTTTCATGTATATGGCAAAATGCATTGTGCCGTTTAACCTTGCCAACTTTTATCCTTATCCCGATATGGTGGTTGGGCACCTGCCATGGCTGTTTTACGTTACCCCGGTATTTGTTTTGCTGCTGGGGTATGTAGTGTATAAAACGTGGAGGGAGCATAAGTTCGTAGCATTTGGGCTGTTGTTTTTTATAGTCAATGTGTTGCTGGTGCTGCAGCTTGTGTCGGTAGGCGATGCCATTATGGCTGATAGGTACACCTATATTGCTTATATAGGTCTGTTTTATATAGTGGCTGTGTCTGTTGATAAATTATACAGCAGCAGTGACGAGCAGGTAAAGAAGTGGAAAACCCCTGCGGTTGCCTTGTTGTTGCTGTTTATACTGGCTTTTGGTTACCAATCGTACGCCCGCTGTGCAGTCTGGGAGAGTGATGATACCTTATCAGATGATCTGATGAGCAAGTATCCCGATGATCGGCTGGTACTCAATAATAAGGGTTTTCTGTTGTTTGCTGCAGGTAAGTATGCCGAGTCGCTGCCTTATTTTACAAAGTCCATCAACAAGAAGCCCGACTATATCATGGCGCATATCAATCGTATCAACTCCTTTATAGGAATGAATGATTTTTATACCGCCCTCATATATACCGACTCAGCACTGCTGCAGGCACCTAAAGATTTCAATTTGCTGACCACCCGCGGATTTCTGTTGTCTACTCAAAATAGGTACCCCGAGGCTATCCAGTCGATCAAAGAAGCGCTTAAAGTGAAGAAAGAAAATATGCAGGGCTATCTGCGTCTGGCCGCATGTTACTACGCAATCAAAGACTACGACAATTGGCTGCTGACACTTAACGAGGGGCTGAAGTATTTTCCCAACGATGCATTACTGCTCAATAACAAGGGGTATGCGCTCTTTCTAAAAGGTATGTACCAGGAGGCGATACCTTTATTCAAGCAGGCGCTGAGTGAGCACCCCGATTTTAGCACAGCATCAGCAAACCTTGCAAATTCTTATAAGGCATTAGATTCGGTAAGTGGGAAGAAGTAGTCTGTTAGCTGTTAATTCAGCAGTGGTGTAACCAACTCCGTTAAACATAGATAAAGTGCCTGGAGAATAACAAAGGCCAGTGAGCAAATTCCCACTGGCCTTTGAAAAAGTAAATGAACTTTAGTTATTAGTTGGAGCCGTCGTTGTTGCTCTCGTTTTCGCTTTTCGATGCATCTTGCTTAGGTAGCCTGATGCCCTTACCCAGAATGTAACCGGAGATACCACTGAGGATAGCGCCCAATTCTCTGCCCTCAAGCACACCCAGCACACCAAATAAAATAATGGCAATGATGAGGCAGAAGAGTGTGATGAACTGCAGGCCGTTGCCGGTAGAGAGGAAATCTTTTACCAGTGCGGTTTCGGAGCGCTTACTAATAAAGTAGAAAAAGAAGAACAGCAGACCACCTATGCATAGTGAGAAGATCACTGTGATCCAGAGCCTGAATTTACCTTCGTCGTAAAGCTTGCCGTATAGCTCGTCAATTCTTTCTTTAGCATTGGAAATGTCTTTGTTGATGTTTTCCTGACTTTCGTACAGGATATTCATCAGCCTGGTATCTTCAATGAAGTGCTTCTTTCTGATACGGATACGCTCGGCAAGCACTTTCAATTCCCCAACTCTTACGTTTGTGTAAAATTCGGGCAGATAGCCAAATTCGCTCAGGCAGTGCTTTAACGAAGCTGTGATAAAGGAGTTATTGTCGGCAGAATCCATTTGGCTTAAAAACTCAGCGGCAACGGCTGTGTCCACTGTGTTTATTGCCCGGTCGTTCTCTACTTTGCGTATTTTTCCTGTACGTTTTTAAGCTGATCGCTTTTAGATTCAACGTATGTTCTTAACAAGTTCAGTGTCTCTTTAGATTGCGACTTGAATTTGTCGGCAATACTCTCATAATTCTCCGGAACAACCTGCACCTCCTGGCTGTATATCCGGAAGTTTTCCTGCGAAAAAGAAAGAAATGGCAGTAAGATCG
>CAIKOJ010000132.1 GCA_903829015.1 uncultured Bacteroidota bacterium | reverse complement strand
TAATACAATATTGAATCTTGGCTGGTAGTGCTTTATCAGCGAGTTTTCAAGCAGGAAGGCATCATGCTCAGATTCTGTAACAGTGAACTCAATCGCACAAATAAGCCCTACCAGTTTCCTGGTCTTGAAGTTCTCAATATTCTTATTGAAGTAAGAAGAAACACGCTTGCGCAGGTCCTTTGCCTTGCCTACGTATATGATCTGGTTTTCTTTACTGAAATATTTGTAGCAACCCGGCTGGTGCGGTATTGAAGGTAAGATCTTTCTAAATTCTTCTTTTGTCATTTGCCATCTCTCCGTGTGGGCATTACCTTTGGAAATCCCATTCTACAACCGTGTGTTTTCTTTTGCCAAACAAAGGTTTATCGTCCGTTTGGATCTGAACTTTTTGTATTGGCGAATAATATAGCTTCTGAGTACATTCATCAAACACTGTTTTCTTGTACGTCTCTACATAAATGCCCTTTACTCTCATGTTACGCTGGTCTAGTGTTATCAGCAATTTTTGAGTAAACAGGTCATTGTCTTTGGCCATGTAAAAGAAGTTGTGCGTATTGTCTTGGTTGTCGTCGAACTGATTGAAATTATATAACCCAAGATTTTTCCGGTCGCTGATATCAGTTGCTGAGAAGATGTTGAATATTTGCGCCCAGTTGAGTGTGTCTGAATTGGTGATAACACTATCAGTTGTTTTGCCGTCTACCCTTGTCGACTTAATGATCACAAACGGCATGTCATCAAAGTTGTTCCATTGGTCAACAATAAACTGATTGATGGAAAAATAATTTCCCTTTATGTCGGCAAATTCATCCTTGGTTTCCTTCTTTTTACACCCGGCTACCACCAAGGCAAAAACTAAAGGCAATAGAATAAATATTATACGAAAGTGACTTTTCACGTGCTAAAAATAAGAAAGTTAGCGGTAATTGTTGCCCAGCCGGCAAAGTAAAAAGGTTTAAGTTATCAGGTTTTCTGCATAATGCCAGAGCATAGCAACGAAAGCATAAATAACTCGCAACTTTTGAAATTGCTGGCAGATAACCGGCAAGACAGAAAATCTATGTGCAGGATAACGATTGCAGCAGCCTTAACCTTTACTGATAGCAATTTACTTTTGTGATGTTATACAGTTCGGTTTTTTTTCCAAACGGGTCATAATATATTTTGTTTGTGAGCAGGTCTAATTGTACAGTCGCATTTCTGGTTTTATCTGTCAGGTATACCGACCAGTCGTCAAATTTCACCTCTTCAAATCTGAACTGTGCTTCGTTATTAATTTCAAGCCAGTTTTTGCCGCCCTCATGCAAAAACCTTCCGCTAAGTTTACCGGTATATTCAACTTCTTTCAGGTTGTCGCCCCGGGCAGCTGGTTTTTCCGTTCCTGTCCTTGCTTTTATGATCGGATAAAGTTCTGTCTTCCTGCCATATGGGTCAAGGAAAATCTTGTTTTGATAAAGATCCAGCTCCACGGTATAATTTCTTGTTTTGTCTTCCAGAAAAACCGACCATTGGTCATGCCGCACTTCTGTCCAGCTGAAATGCGCTTCATTGTTTTCTTCTCCCCAGTTATTTCCTTCCAATCTGAAAAATCTGCCCGTAAGCCTACCTGAATAGTTTACCTGATTTACGTTATAGCCGTTGGTGATATGCTTGTAACGCCCTGTTTCAGACTGAGTGATTGTGTATAATTCGGTTTTTTTTCCAAGCGGATCCAAAAAGATTTTATTCTGCACAAGATCTAGCTGCACCGTGTAATTTCTCGATTTGTCGGACAGATAAACAGAACCCGCGTCGTGATTTATCTCTTCGAATGTGAATCTGGCTTCGGTGTTCATTTCTCTCCAGTTCAAACCATCCACCCTGACGAATTTTCCTTTTATTCTGCC
>CAIKOJ010000131.1 GCA_903829015.1 uncultured Bacteroidota bacterium | reverse complement strand
GGCCAGGTCCGTAGACGATGCAACCAATCTTGCAAATAAAATTTTAAATTATGCCAGCCCTGCGTCTTTAGGACCATGGAGGATACATACCACAATAGTAGCTGATAAAGGATGTGCCGGTAATAATAAATACGACGACGCCGGTAATCACCTTGAAGATGGCGAGGCTGCTGCAACAACCATAAGGAATGCGGGCTATAACCTCTACAATGTAGAGAAGGTGTACCTGGATGCGATGCCTTTTGTATCTACTCCCGCTGGTGCACGTTGTCCTACTGCTAATGCTGCTTTAAATGAGCAGGTGTTTAAAGGTACCTTCCTGATCAATTATAATGGCCACGGTAACCCTCAGGTTTGGTCTGGTGCACGTATCCTCACACAGGATGATTTCAACAAATGGAACAACACCAATGCACTTCCGTTCATGATCACCGCAACCTGCGACTTCGGTCAGTTCGACCATCCTCAGTTTGTATCTGCGGCAGAGCAGTTAGTGCTGCGCAAGGGTGGGGGCACAATCGCTATCCTTACCACTACACAGGCTGTATATGCGTTTTATAACCGTAAGATCAATACGCAGTACCTTTCTGACCAGTTTGTAAATAGCGTAAGTCAGTCGAGGCGCACACTTGGTGATGCTTACAAAACAGGTAAGAACAAGACCTTTTTTGTTTCGTCTGACTATGGCGAAATAGTTAACTTCCGTAAATTCTCTTTGTTAGGAGATCCTGCGCTGTACCCCGATTTTCCAAGGTACAAGGTTATGATCGACGATGTAACTGATGGCTACACCCAGATGCCCGCAGATACGATCAAAGCGCTGGGCGCATACAATATTACAGGCAAAGTAGTAGACGATAATGGCAATACACTCTCTGGGTTTAATGGTCTGGCGTCTATATCTTTTTACGATAAAACCAGAACCGTTTCCACCATCACCGGTTGCACTGACACCTATCAGGTGCAGAACAATGTTATTTACAAAGGAAGAGTTTCTGTGACCAATGGTCTTTTCTCTTTTTCTTTCATTACTCCTAAAGATATCAACTATTATTTTGGTCTGGGTAAGATAAGCACCTACGCTCAATCGGATGATGGAGTTACAGATGCGGCTGGTGCCGATACATCGGTGAAAGTTGGCGGTTTCTCAGATCATCCGGTAGTTAGTAACGAACCACCTGTTGTAAAAGCGTATATCAACGACAGCCTTTTCCTCAACGGCGGCATAACAGGTAACAATACTTCCCTGTATGCTACTTTATATGCCAAAACGGGGATCAACGTATCGGGCAATGAAGTGGGACATGACCTTACTGCGGTTCTGGACGACAATCAGGAGACGCCATACATACTAAATGAGTATTACGAAACTGCGCCAAACACTTACCAGCGTGGCTACGTTTCCTTCCCAATAAATGGCCTTGCAGATGGTAAACACACCATAAAGGTGAAAGCATGGGACGTAAATAATAATTCAGGCGAAGGTTCGGTTGAATTTGTGGTTATTGACGGCAAAGTGGTGGATATCAGGCAACTGGCCAATTACCCTAATCCGTTCACTAATACTACTAATTTTATATTTGAGCACAATCATCCAGACGAAGAGCTGACAGTTAAATTATTTATATACAACACTGCAGGCGGATTGGTTAAAAATATGGAGCAGGTGTTTACCCCTGTGGGCAGCCGTAGCAGCGAAATATCGTGGGATGGTACTGATAACAATGGTTCCAGGTTGCCTTCAGGGGTGTATGTCTATCGCCTGAACATATCAACGAAAGATGGTTTTAATTCAAGTGCATACCAAAAACTGGTCATTGTACGTTAGTAAGATTGTGCTCAATAATTTATTATTGAGAAAATGGGTAAAAAGAAATATTTTTGCAAAACTTTAAAAATAATAATAATAAAGAATGGCCAAGAAATTAGCATTGATAGGCTTAACATTATTGACAGGTATATCAACATCTGCTCTATTTGCTCAGAAAGGTGGTGCCACTAATATTAACGGTACCAGTGGGAATTTTGTAACTACAGCCGTTCCTTTTCTCCGCATTTCTCCTGATGCCCGTGCGGGCGCAATGGGCGATGCCGGCATCGCTGTTGCACCAGATGCCAATGCTCAGTATTGGAACATTGGTAAAATACCTTTCACAGAAAAAAATTACGGAGTATCAATTACTTACACTCCGTGGTTGAAGGATCTGGTTCCCGATATATTTCTCGCATACCTTTCGGGCTATGCAAAATTCGGTAAGGATAATGTCAATGCAGTTAGTGCTTCTATGCGCTACTTCTCGCTGGGCAATATCAACTATACCGATGTACAGGGTAATGGTATAGGCACCGGTCTTCCAAGAGAATATTCTTTTGACCTTGGTTATTCTCGTAAGCTGTCTGAGTTTCTTTCTGCAGGTATTAGCTTCCGTTATATTCACTCGGCAATTGCGTCTGGTGTAAATTACAGTTCAGGTAGCCAGAACTACAAACCGGGTAATGCAGGAGCTGCGGATATAGGTGTTTACTACTCCAAGAAAAAAGAGATCGATGGTTTCAAAAGTGGTACGTTCAGCTTCGGTGCTGTGGCCAGCAACCTCGGTTCCAAGATTTCTTACAACTCAAGCCGTAAAGATTTTATTCCTATGAATCTGGGCCTGGGTATTGCTTACACTTACCAGATGGATGAGTATAACAAGATCACTGCAGCACTCGATTTGAACAAACTGCTCGTGCCTGTACTTTCTGCTGCCAATGGCGGTGATACTCAGGTGACTGTTGTAAACGGCATACTGAAATCATTCTCTACCGGAGATCAGATCAAGGAGATCAATGCTGCTATAGGTCTTGAATACTGGTATCAGAACACAGTTGCGTTCCGTGCCGGATATTTTTATGAAGACAAAAGCAACGGAGACCGTCAGTACATTACCTGCGGACTGGGTGTTAAGTACAATGTGTTCCAGTTAAATGCTTCTTACCTTGTACCACAGGGTTCAGGTATCAACCGCAATCCATTGTCTAATACACTTCGTTTCTCGCTGCTGTTTGAATTTGATAAGATCGAAAAAGCAAAAGACGATACCCCCGACGAAGAACCAACAAAAACAAAACAATAATCAACAACAATATTCAATAAAAAACCTCCGGAACTCCGGAGGTTTTTTATTGGAGTGAAACGTTCATTAGAACACCTTTTACCATGCGCAAAAGCGACCTGTTTTTCCCGGCTTGAATAAGCAATAATAACCTGCAGAATCGTGACACCTCCCTTTAGGGCCGGGGTTTTACGTCACACCACGTTCCTGCGGATACCAGTCTTTAGACTGGCAATGTCTTGTCTTCTCAAATAGTGTCGAACACCGTGATAATGTCCAAATCTGCTATTTTTAGACATGCTTTGTAAATTTGAACTACAAACCGAATGTATGAATATCAGCTTCACCGATAAACAGGAAAAATACATTGCCAGTCAATTATCCAGTGGTGATTTTCAAAACGCATCAGAAGTTGTAAGAGATGCCCTGCGCCTGCATGAACTTTTCAGAAACCGTGTATTGGAAGAATTGCGCAAGGAAATTGACAAAGGCTGGGACAGCCCGGTAAGCAAGCGTAATGTTAAAGACATTCTCAAAACTAAAGCCAAAAAATAGACGCAAAGTGGTCAAAATAGAAGAGTCATTTATTCAGTCTATTCTTTTAACAGCGTTAGTTTCAACAACAGAAGTAGCGCTACTCCTCAGTGTCAAAACCCTTCATAACCGGTACTCCTTTTACAATACTGTAAACAACCGGAGCCTGATGGTAGATACTGTTGGTAAACTTGTTACCCAGTATCACAATGGTCATGTTTTCCTTAATAAACCTGTAGAACGATGTGTTGTTGCCATGCCACCAGCCATTGTGATAGATCACTTTATTACCATTGGTATAACAAAGCATCCTCCAGCCAAGGCCATAATTTTTTATGCCCGGCTTCTCAAACGAACACGGGCCGTATGCCAGTTCTATGGTTTCATTGGAGAGCAGTTTCTTTTGATAAAATGATTGATCCCATTTAAACATATCTTCAGGTGTGCTGTAGATGCCTTTGTCGCCATAAACTCCATCGGCAAACATATCGGGTTCCCGGGCCCAGTTTCTTTTGTAACTGATAGTGGCATTGGCAGGTAGCCCCACATTAGGATTGTAAACAAACGTATGCATCATACCCAGCGGCTGAAAAATATACTTGGTCATGAAGTCGTAAAAACTCATTTCCGTGATCCGCTCCACCAGTCTGGCCAGCACTGCAAAGTTGGTGTTACAGTACTTGAACCGGGTATTGGGTCTGAACTCAAGTGAAGGCACATGAGTGGCCATCATCGACATCATGGTAGCATTGCTGATGGGTGTTCTCATGTCGTGGTTAAACCTCGGCACCCATTTTGTGTAGTCCGGCAACCCCGACCTGTGATTCAGCAACATGCGCACTGTTATATTGGGGTACGGGAATTCGTTGAGGTAGTGCTGCACCTTTTCGTCCAGGTTCAGGTATTTGTGATCGTATAGGTAGAGCACTGCCGCACCTGTAAAAGTCTTGGAAACAGAAGCAAGCTGGCTGGGCGAATTGGCATTCAATGGTATTTTGCGCTCCTTGTTGGTCATTCCAAAATATCGCTCGTAAATGATCTTACCATTGTGGCCTATGAGCACACCACCGTTAAAACCAGCCCGCACCTGGGTTTTGTAATATTCATCCAGTTCAGCAATCATGTTCTGGTTTGCAACGCCCATTGTGTCATACACCAGCGCCATAGGCGCAGCCTGTAGGGGTATTTCGTGAAATTTTGAGCTATTCGTCTTTGCAGACGCAGGTTGGGTTTCGGAGTGGCAGGCTAAAATTATAATTGATAAAATAGTAGTAACAACTATGGAGGTGGTTATACGCATGTTCGCTTTTTCCAGGATTGGCAAATGTATTTTTTGTTTAAAAATAATCAAGCAGTTAATTCATTTTTAACAAATTTAATAATATCGTCGATAAACTCATAATAACACTGATTCAAGTGGTAGTAATTGGCAATGAAAGTCTCATAGGCTTTCTCAATTGGCGGCATGTATTTCGCTCTCCGGGCAAGCCCGTTCAGCGATCGCTCCATGCCTTTTACGTTC
This sequence comes from uncultured Bacteroidota bacterium, assembly GCA_903829015.1. GTDB lineage: Bacteria > Bacteroidota > Bacteroidia > Chitinophagales > Chitinophagaceae > Nemorincola. The sequence continues at coordinate 6,719 of CAIKOJ010000131.1, read as the reverse complement.
CGGTAGTTATACAGCCAGTCGTGCTCTTTCATGTGCGGAAAATAGGCTGCAAACTTTGCCGGGAAATAGGCTTCGTTTTTTTCAAGCTGCGCGTAAGTGAACTGTGTAAAGGTTTTGAGTTCTTGCTCACCGGCAAAATACTTTGGGTCGTTGGCAAGAAAATGATCGTAGAGTGTATCCATTATAGCACCGGCATACAGGCCGTAATCTTCTCTGAACAGCAGTTTGGCACGCATGGTAGCCGGATGAATATCTGCGGCACCATCAATTTTCCGGTGCAGGAGTACTCCTTTTTTTATGCCCTCCGGAAATGCCTCCAACGCTGTCAGCCCCTTTACATGGTCGCCGATCATATTACCCGTAAGTATCAGTTCGTCGCTGTAAGAAAGGAAAGCATGCCCCAGGTAATTCATGGCTTCGAAATTAAGTTATTAATGGGATATACACCTTAAGTGGGCAGATTGCCGGTTGATCACGTGCTTTTCAAATTTTTGGATGCAGCATGAGGCGGTAACTCCGTAGGAGTTCTAGCTTTGTAGCTAATAACGACCACCTACACGGTCTTGCTCCGTAGGAGCAAAACTATGCCGCAAGGGAGATTTGAAATGTACGCTGTTGCCAAAATGAAGATTCGTTTATTTGCCAGCTTTGTATGATACGCTCAGCACACGGTCGGCTAGTTTGCAAACCTGTCTGGCTGTAACCGAACCTTCTGTAAAGTGCCTGAATCCCTTACCCGGATGCACCATTATAGTGGCAGGTATAGAGCCACCCCAGGTATCGTCTATTTTAGGGATAAATTGGTTTGGGTCGGTATCAGACATCCAAAGCACTTCGGGGGTGAGTTGCTTTTTTTCAACAAAACGGGCAAGTTTGTAGGGGTAATCCTGCTTAAAGTCTAGGCTCACCAGAAGTACCTTTACTTTAGCATCTTTGTATTTCGATTTTATGTCATTGAATTCAGGCAGTTCCTGCACGCAGGGAGGGCACCAGGTAGCCCAAAAATTGATGATGTACAGTGTGTCTTTAGATGAAGTGTACTTGATCAACTGCTCTGCGCTCACTGCGGGTATCTGCTGTGCATGGGCCTTTATGGAAAGCACCAGTATTATTAGTCCGCAGAGGATTTTTTTCATGATGTGAATTTTATGGTATCAGTCTGCAATTTACGAAACATTACTACCCTAAACTTACTGTGTTGAATGCGCATTTTATATTAAGTTTGCCGCCATTATGGATAAGAAGATAGCCTTATTGAAAGAAAAAAATCTGCAGGCACTGAAAGGTGGTGGTGATAAGAGAATTGAAGCACAGCATAAAAAAGGAAAACTCACAGCACGTGAGCGGCTGCATTTGCTGCTCGACGAAGGCTCGTTTGAAGAAATAGGGAAGTTCGTGACTCATCGCAGCCACGATTTTGGCATGGAAAACGAAGTGTATCCCGGCGATGGGGTAGTAACCGGCTACGGTACTATCAACGGCAGGCTCACTTATGTTTATTCACAGGACTTCACCGTATTCGGTGGCAGCCTCTCTGAAACACATGCTGAGAAGATAGTAAAGATCATGGAACTGGCTATGCAGAATGGCGCACCGGTGATAGGGCTGAACGATAGTGGTGGCGCGCGTATTCAGGAAGGTGTAGTTTCGCTCGGTGGTTATGCCGATATCTTTTACCGCAATGTGCAGGCATCAGGCGTTGTGCCTCAGATATCTGCAATTATGGGACCTTGCGCAGGCGGTGCAGTTTATTCGCCTGCCATTACCGATTTTATATTGATGGTGGAACACACCTCGTATATGTTCGTGACAGGGCCTAACGTAGTTAAAACCGTAACCCATGAAAACGTAACCAGCGAAGAATTGGGAGGTGCACATACACACGCATCAAAGTCGGGAGTCACCCATTTCTCCTGTGCCAATGAGGTGGAGTGTATTGAGCATATCAAGAAGATGCTCAGCTACATGCCGCAGAACTGTGAAGATGAGGCGCCGGTTTATGCATACGAGCCTGCCAATGAAGTGAGGTCGAAATTGAATGACATCATACCTGAGAATCCAAATCAGCCGTATGATATCAAGGAGGTGATCGAAGAAGTAGTAGATGCCGAGTCTTTCCTGGAAGTGCATAAAGAATTTGCAGAGAATATAGTAGTAGGTTTCGCCCGGTTGGGTGGGCGCAGCATTGGTATTGTTGCCAACCAGCCTGCATATCTTGCCGGCGTATTGGATATCAATTCAAGCCGCAAAGGTGCTCGCTTCGCCCGTTTCTGCGATGCTTTCAACATTCCGCTACTGGTGATCGTAGATGTTCCGGGATTTTTGCCTGGCACAGATCAGGAGTGGCACGGTATCATCATCAACGGTGCAAAACTGTTATATGCGCTTAGCGAGGCAACAGTACCAAAGATCACTGTTATAACCCGCAAAGCATACGGAGGGGCATACGATGTAATGAACTCTAAGCATATAGGGGCAGACCTCAATTACGCATGGCCTTCGGCCGAAATTGCCGTAATGGGAGCGAAGGGTGCTGCAGAAATTATTTTCAAGAAAGATATCGCTGATGCAGCCGATCACGAGGCTAAACTGAAAGAAAAAGAAACAGAATACCTCGAGAAGTTCGCAAACCCATATGGTGCAGCAGCAAGAGGATTCATTGATGAAGTGATAGAGCCGTCGGAAACCAGAGCCAAACTCATCAAGGGTTTCAAAATGCTCGAAAATAAGGTAGCGAAGATGCCTAAAAGAAAGCACGGCAATATTCCGTTGTAATAGGGGCAGGCAAAAGAAGAATAGTCATCAGCGGTACTTTCTGTGAATAAACACTCAGAAGATGTGATTTGTTCTGACCAACAGAAAAACCGCTGTTATTCTAATGCATGCCGGCGTAGAGGCTCATCGAAATGATGAGCAGATACACAAACAGTAATATAACAAATGTCCTTTTCATATAGCTCGTTTTAAGTAGGGTTACGATCCGGACTAAGTGTATCACAATTACTGTGCCATTTTGACTTTTTCTTCACATATTTTTATTGCCACTAGTTAATATTCGGTCATTTTTCATGAAAATGAAGTAAGCGACCACCGCTAAAGCCAATATTCCGGTAGCCAAAAACAGGACCTGATCGCCTATTGCAAACCATATCAGGCCAGCAAGGCTGCTGGCAAAGAAGCTGCAGATGCTTTGGAAACCGGTATAAGTACCTATGGCGGTGCCGGTTTCTTTTTTTGACACAGTATTGCTGATCCAGGCCTTGCTGATGCCGTCGGTGGCTGCTGTATAAATACCATACACAAAAAACAGGAGCATGAAAACATAGAGGTTGCTGGTTACAGCCATGCCAAGGTATATAAGCGCAAAAACAACCAGTCCGGATACGAAAATCTTTTTCAGACCTATTCGGTCGCCAAGCCTACCCAGTGGGTAGGAAAAAGCAGCATAGACCAGATTGTAAAATATATACACGCCTATGGCTGCTGTATCACTCAAGCCTGCCGCTTTTACCCGCAGTATCAGAAACATATCAGAACTGTTGATGAGGGCAAACAACAACAAACCCTTCACAAGGCGCTTGTATGCATCCGGACTATCTTTCCAGAACGCTATAAAGTCCCGGAATCGCGGTCTGGTGGGCGTTGCCCTAACTGCCGTTGACTTATCTTTTATCAGGAAAGTAAATGAAATGGAGACAATGCCGGGTATAAAAGTAATGTAAAACAGAGTGACATAATCACCCGGGAAAAAGTAGAGGTAAACAAGCGCAGCCAGTGGGCCAATCACCGCACCCAGCGTGTCGAAGCTCCTGTGAAACCCGAATACCTTACCCTTGTGTTCAGGGGTTGTTTCATCAGATAGCATGGCATCACGCGCTGCCGTTCTTACTCCTTTACCTAGCCGGTCCATAGACCGGGAGGTAAATATCCATGCTGGATTGGTGAACATAGCCATTAATGGTTTGGACAATGCGCTCATGGCATAACCTAGCCTTACAAAAGGTGCCCTTCGTCCCAGTTTGTCTGATAGGTTGCCAAAGTACCCCTTACTCAATCCGGAAACCACTTCGGCAAACCCTTCCAATACGCCTATCAGCAGCACCGAATAGTTGAGGCTTTTTAGGTACACCGGTATCACCGGATAGAGCATTTCGCTGGCTATATCCGTGAACAGGCTTACCAGCGACAAAATCCAAATTGTTCTAGTGATCACTTTCATCGGTTGGTATTATTACTCTGTGGCTCACTGCCTGGAACAAAAATAAAGGTAATAGTCCAACTAATATTTTTAGCATTGCTTTACTTTTGCTTTGTGAAGCTATTTCTCCGGTTTATCGATGTGATCATATATACGAGCATCTTCACTGCTTGTTGTGCTGTGGGTTTGTGTATGGCCACCGAGAAACTCATTGACCCGGCATCAGTTCATTTGATCACGAAACTTCACCTGCTTATATTCGGCAGCACTTTGCTGGTTTACAATACACCAAGATTGCTGCCATCTGCAAATGGCGTACAGGCAAAGTCTTCTGCTTTAAGGAAATGGTACGTTTTCTTTTGTGCGACGGGATTGGTACTAAGCAGTGCCGGGCTTTACGGGCAGTCTATGCAGGTATTGATCCTTTGTTCTGCACTGGGCGTTTTGGCGTTTTCTTACTTTTTGCCGGTGCTGCCGTTTGGCTCAAAGAAAAGGCTGAGGGATCATGGCTGGCTCAAAATCTGCGTACTCACCGGTGTGTGGACTCTGGCAACTACCGTATTGCCAATGGTTGCCATGCACAAACAGGTAGCCAATTATCCGCTCGAAATTGCCATGCGGTTTGCATTTGTATTTGTGCTCTGCCTGCTGTTCGATATCAGGGATATTGATACCGATCTGAACAATAACATCAGGACATTACCCCACAAATTGGGCTTGGCAATGAGCTATCGTTTCATCAGTGTGTTACTGGTCGTTTTTGCAGTTTTCAGCACGCTTCAGTTTTTTCGTTTTGCTGATACCGAGCGGTTATACAGTTCACTGTTCACCGCCCTGACTACCGCCGGCATTGTCTGGTATCTGAAGGAAAACAGCGATAAGCGGGCTTTCGTTTTGCTGGCCGATGGCCCTATGCTGCTCTATTCCATTTGTATTCTGGCATTCTAACGCACACAAAAAAGCCCGGATAATTCCGGGCCGATTGTAAGTTTATATCAGCAGTTAGCTCTGCAATTTATTTTGTTCAAAATCAAATCCTTCTTTGTTCCGGTTATAAGCTGCAAATGCCTCGGGATCTCCAAATGGCCCTTTATACTCAGCGTCGCCAAATCCTAGTATGGGCAGGAAGATAAAACCAAGCAAGATCAGCCCCACTGTAAATCCTTCATTCTTACCGAAACTTTTGGACAGCATGTTTATCGTCCATACGGCATATACTATATTGACAATAGGCACGAAGTACAAAAAAATCCACCACCATGGCTTACCTACAAACCTTAGCAACACTACATAATTATAGACCGGTATAAGGCATTTCCAGCCTTCTTCACCAGCCTTCACATAAACCTTCCACATAGCTGCAACAAAAAAAACAATCACAGCTATATAAATCAATAGGAATAAAATCATATAGTTTTCTATAGTTACCTCTAAATAACATTAGGTAATTCACAAGTCAAAAAAGCGTGCTATAAAAAAGGGCTGCTCCTTTATGGTTGCAGCCCTTTTACACTATAGTTTAGGATTCTTATTGTTTCACAACAGGTATTACCTGTACATTTTCGTTTTGTGATACAACTACCTGATACAATCCCTGTGCCCAGTCAGATGTATTGATAGAAGTTACATTTTGCTGCTCAGATACAATCAGGCGACCGTTCAGATCAAATACCTTTACTGAGAAAGTACCATTGTTTTCATTCAGCAGGTTCAAAGTATTTACTACCGGATTAGGGTAAGCCTTGAAAGAGTTGTTATTGCTAACAGAAGCTACAGAAGTTGTAGTAATTGGAGTCAATACAACTGAAGTATTGCCAGAAATATCAGCCGGATTATCTGAACCAGTACCGTCCACTGCATTTAGTGTGCAATACATGGTAATGTTGCTAACCCCAGTAGATGGAGCAGTCCAGGTAAAAGTTGCATCGTAAACGCCGGCAGATGTGGCTGCAAGTGTGGTATTCTGCTCAACAAAGTGAAGGCTGCTAAAAACATCATCAGATAAAGATGCGGTAAGCCCTCCAAATGTACCCGCCTGCACCTGCGATGCGCCAGTGCCGCTCACAGAAGCAAATTGAAAACCAAATTTTGGTAAAGACGAAGAATTCGTGCCATGTATCTTGATAGTATATTGCATACCAGGCTTGTAGCGGGTTGTTGGCGTCATGCTCGAGCCTGAATCAACAGTAATGGTAACCGCAGTACTAGCTCCTGCACCATGGCAGGCGCTGCAGTTAGTTACAGATCCTTTCGCGCCTGTGCAGTTCCGGTTGTTAAACGCAGGTCCGCGTGAGTAGCTAGAGAATAACAAAAAACCCATTCCTGCAATAGCGGTAAATAGTAAAGTTCTTTTTTTCATTTGTTCTTATTTTATAGTTTTTAAATGGAATTATTCTAATAATTTTCGCAATAAATGTAGGTACTTTCATTTTAACAAACAAAATTGTGACAATAATCATCTTTGTTTTGTGATTTTTTTATATCAAGACTTTCAATTCAAAGGTTATTTTTCGTTTGTTGC
>CAIKOJ010000130.1 GCA_903829015.1 uncultured Bacteroidota bacterium | reverse complement strand
TTTTCACCACCCGAGAGCACTTTAATCTTTTTAAAGACATCGTCCCCGCTAAACAGGAAGCAACCCATGAGCTGCCGCAACTCCAGTTCGTTCTTACCGCTACCGCACATCTTCATCTCTTCGAGTATCTCGTTCTCAACCGTCAGTGCTTCCAGCTGGTGCTGAGCATAAAAACTCTCCTCTACATTGTGGCCCCATTTGCGCTCGCCACCGTGCGCTTCCTGACCCGTGATGATACGAAGTAAGGTAGACTTTCCCTTTCCATTCGCTCCAATCAATGCAATCTTATCGCCTCGCAATATCTCAGCACTGGCACCATCAAATATGGTGAGGTCGCCGTAATTCTTATCGATATCTTTTAGTTCACAAATAATCTTGCCCGGCTGCGTTCCGACGTCGAAATTGATATTCATCGATGGCATTGATGAATCAGGTGCTTCTATAACGTCCAGTTTATCCAGCCTTTTGATCGCACTCTGCGCCGCAGCTGCCTTGGTGGCTTTCGCCCTGAATCGCTCGATGAAGCGTTCCTGCTGTTTAATATAGTCCTGCTGGTTCTCAAATGCTCGCTGCTGAAGTACCATACGTTCCAGCTTCTCTTTTTGGAAGAAGGTATAATTGCCGCTGTACTGATGCAGATCACGCTGCCATACTTCTACTATTTTTGTGACCATCCGATCGAGGAAGTAACGATCGTGCGATACGATCACCACGCTGCCCGGATAGCTGATCAGATATCTTTCCAACCATTCGATTGATGGAAGATCCAAGTGGTTGGTAGGCTCATCGAGCAAGAGTAACTCCGGTTGCTGGAGCATCATTTTTGCCAGCAATACCCTCATCCTCCAGCCACCGCTGAATGTATCGTAAGGACGCTGCAGATCGGCAGTAGAAAAGCCAAGACCTTCCAAAACCTCTGCCGTCTTATGTTCCATTTCATAGCCACCAGCTACCTCAAAATCATGTAGTGCATGGCTGTAATCGTCCAGTAAGTCTTCGTCGTTGGGGTTGGTTTCCAGTTCTTTAATCAGCCGCTCCATCTTCCGTTCCACTTCATGTGCTTTTTCAAAAGCCTGCATGCCTACTTTCAGGATGGAATCGTTAGTTGAAAAACTTAAAAGGTCCTGGTTGAAAAAACCAAGTGATACATCTTTGGGCTTATTGATCACACCGCTTTCCACAGTGTAAAAACCTGTCATTAATTTCAATAATGTTGATTTGCCCGTACCGTTACTACCTACAAGGCCAATTCTTTCACCTGTTCCTATTTGCCAGCTTGCATCTTCGAGAATGGCCCTGGCGCCAAATGAAAATGTAATATTTTGTAATGAGATCAACATAAGTGCGCAAAGGTAAGGCAAAACTCAAAAGAGAAAACCTAAAAATGTTTAAAGCGTGCAGAATACATCGTTGCAGGAATTTCTACTGTTGTTTTTTCATAATACATGAACTTATATAGGTGCTCAAAACAAATCTTATATCGGTTTGTTCCGTTACTTTTGCAGTGAAATTTCAACATAATGAAGTCAATCTATCTAATAACAGCCGTATTGGTTGCTGCACTCAGTAGCTGCGGTAATGCCTCCAATACGAATTCTGGCGGCAATGCGGATTCAGCCGGTGCTAAAACTGCGGTTGCTAAAGAACCTACACGCAGCAAGCTGAGTGAAACTGGCACCAATAAATTGATTACAGTATTGGGGAAGTATTATGCACTAAAGAATGCACTGGTGGCTACTAAAGCGCCAGATGCCGGTACTGCAGCCAGTGGATTGCAGGCTGCTACGGACAGTATGCTTTCGTTTCTTAAAACGGACACTACCAACGGTAAAAGCTTACAGCCGTACCTCGATACGATTGTGACTCAATGCAAAGTGATTGCCTCTTTTTATGATGAGAGTTGCGAGAAACAGCGTCTGGCATTTGGTACTATATCGAGTGCTTTCTATGGTTTGCTGAAAAATGCTGATCTTAAGAACGGACATGTATATCATGAATACTGCCCTATGGCATTTAACGATAAAGGTGCCTTCTGGCTCAGCGATGAAAGTGAAATAAAAAACCCTTACTTCGGTAAGAAAATGATGGAATGCGGCGAAGTAATAGATTCGCTTTAACAACAAATACAACCAACAATTTTTCGAATTTTCACTCATGATCCACCTTCGCCATTTCTTTTTGTTTATTATTTTATTGTTACCGGTAGCCACGTTTGCCCAAAAGGTGACCATTAGTGGATACATGCGTGATGCCGGCACCGGAGAATCTATTGTTGCAGGGTCTGTGTTTGTAAAAGAGGCAGATCAGGGAGGGCAAACAAACACCTATGGGTTCTATTCTGTATCCGTACCTGCCGGCAAATACACTGTAATTTTTTCTTTCGTTGGGTACAAAGCAATAACGAAGGAAATGGATCTGAGCACCAGTATTACTTTCAACGCAGAGCTGGAAAGTACGACGCAGATGAAAGAAGTAAGTGTAACCACCCAAAGAAAAGACGAGAATGTAAAGAATGCCGATATGGGCACTGTAACACTGTCGATGGAAAGGATCAAAACTTTGCCGGTGCTGTTTGGTGAAGTCGACGTTTTAAAGACACTGCAACTGCTTCCCGGAGTGCAGTCTGCCGGCGAAGGTAATTCCGGTTTTTATGTGCGTGGCGGAGGTCCTGATCAGAACCTGGTGCTACTGGATGATGCGGTGATCTATAATACAGGGCACCTGTTCGGATTCTTCTCAGTGTTCAATTCTGATGCAATCAAAGACGTAACACTTATCAAAGGAGGTGCACCAGCCAATTACGGAGGCAGGCTATCGTCGGTAGTAGACGTGAGTATGAAGGATGGCAACATGAAGGAATACCATGCCGAAGGAGGTATCGGCATCATCGCATCACGCCTGACCCTTGAGGGGCCTATCAAAAAAGACAAAGGCTCCTTTATGCTGGCAGGCAGGCGTACCTACATAGACGCTCTCGCAAGGCCTTTTTCGAGCAGGCTGAAAAATACCGGTTACTATTTTTATGATCTCAACCTTAAGGCCAATTATAAGATTAACGACAAGAACAGAGTTTATCTGAGCGGGTACATGGGAATTGATAAGTTCAAATTCCAAAATGAGCGAGGTAGCTTTAAAGCTGATATCCCGTGGGGAAATAAAACAGCTTCGCTGCGGTGGAATCATTTGTTCAGTGACCGGTTGTTTGCCAATACAACACTTGTGTACAACAGCTACAATTTCGCATCAAACTTCTCGCAGAACAATTTTGCAATAAAGTTAGCGTCGGGCATAAGGGATTATAACTTAAAAACTGACCTCGACTATTATTCCGGTGGCAATCACCACTTTAAAGGAGGTTTGGCATATACGTATCATAAATTCACCCCTAACCAGATATCAGGGAATATTGATACAATTGCACTTACCCCCGACAATGCTTTCATAAAATATGCACATGAAACCGGCATTTATGTGCTGGATGAATTTGAGCCATTGAAATGGCTGAAGATAAATGCCGGATTGAGGTATTCCTGGTTCCAACAAGTAGGACCATACACCGGATATACACGCACCGCAACAGGTAATATCATTGACAGTACCGTGTACGGGAGCGGAAAACCAGTTTCGGATTATGGCGGTTGGGAGCCAAGGCTGAACCTGCGTTTCCAACTTAATGATGTTTCTTCGCTTAAGACTAGCATTTCCCGCACTTACCAATACCTGCATCTGGTATCTAATAACGGATCAACATTGCCCACTGACGTATGGGTGCCAAGTACCTATACGGTGAAGCCACAGGTGGCCTGGCAATACTCGGCAGGTTACTTCCGCAACTTCCTCGACGACAAGATAGAAACCTCTGTGGAAGTGTATTACAAACGAATGGAAAATCAGGTGCAATACAAAGACGGATATGTGCCTAACACAATTGAAGACCCTGAACTGTCTTATGTTTTTGGAACAGGCACGGCTTATGGCGCTGAATTTTTCATCAATAAAACGCAGGGCAAGTTCACCGGTTGGCTTGGCTATACCCTATCGTGGACTTACCAGAAATTCCCTGCCTTAAACGGCGGAGAATCCTTTCCGGCGAAGTATGACCGCAGGCACGACATCTCACTTGTAGGTAGCTATACTTTCAACAAAAAGTGGACAGTATCCGGGGTATTTGTTTATGGATCCGGGAACGCCATTACTCTTCCTACTGCGTATTATGTAGTAGAAAACCAAATTATACAGTACTACAGCAAGGTAAATGCTTATCGTATACCCGCCTATCACCGGTTGGATCTATCGGCCACTTACACGCCGCAACATAAGAAACCAAGAAAATGGCAGGGAAGCTGGGCATTCTCGATTTATAACGTCTACAACCGGGCCAATCCGTATTTCCTTTATATAGACACTGAAGGATCGGTGGATAAGGGTGTAAAGGTTAAAGTATATCAGGTATCTATTTTACCAATTGTACCTAGCATTACCTACAATTTCAAGTTTTAATACCTGTTCTTTTGAAGGTAGCGAGATGTGCTGCAAATAGTTAACTTTGTAATGTCACATTGATTCGCATAAAACTATCGTAAATGCTGAGATTATTTTTCGTCGCGCTTGCAGTAACGTGCAGCAGCTTTTCATTTGCTCAGGAAAACACAACAGACAAGCAAGTAATGAAAGCTGCTGAAGGACAACTTGAAGCTTACCTCAACAAAATAAAACCAGGTCATGCCGCAGAATTCGGATTCAGGGAAGGTGACGACCTTGAAAATTGCGGCATAGCGAAACCCTACCGCATGCTTACGTTTAATACTGAATACTATTCAGGCTCGCTAAAAGACAATGGCAATTATGTAGAGATCAGGAATGAATGGAGGGTACCGGTAACTGTAAAAGGTGAACACAGAGTTTTACTTACAGTAAACGGTAATCCGGGCAATTTTGACGTAGCAGGTATGGGTGGTGCAGAATTGGCAAAAGAGCTGGAAATAAAAAGTGCTCCTTACAGCGACAATGATGAATATTACATCCTGAGGATATACCCCCTGTCGGCAGATTTTTTCGTAGCCGAACACGATCATTCGTTTGCTGAAACAGAGTTCATTCCTTTAGAATCAGCTAAGACCGCAATCCCTGAGATAAGAAAAAGCACAAAAACAACCTATACTCTTGAAGAAGTACAGGATATTGTAAAAAGAGAACTGAAGCAGGGTGAGGTAAAACCGTTACCAAAGAAAAAACAACCTGCAAAAAAGCGTACAAAAAAATAAGTATTGAAGCGGCTTACACACATAATATTGCTCTCAATGTTAGCCGCGCAAGGCAGAGCGCAAATACTCTCTGTACCCCTGGTAGCGCAGGAACAAAGCAACTGGTGTTGGGCAGGATGCAGTAAGTGCATACTCAGTTACTATGGTAATACACTTAGCCAATGCACGATTGCAGACTATACCAGAAGAACGATAACATGGGGCAGTATGGGTACAACCGACTGCTGCACCAATCCCCATCTGGGCTGTGACAGTACCAACTATGAAGCCGGCCATGCGGGTAGTATTCAGGATATATTATTGCACTTCAGTCATATTCAAAGTATAGAACAGGTTGGTCCGCTCACTCAGACGCAGATAACAAGCCTTATTGGCAGCAACAAACTTTTTGTAGCTTTCTGGAGCTGGTATAGTGGTGGTGGTCATTTTGTAGTGGGCAACGGACTTGTGGGCAGTAACGTTTATTTTATGAACCCCTGGCCGGGCGAGGGCCACAGCATTGCCACTTATAGTCATATGGTAAATGATGGCAGCCACCGATGGGATTATTCACTGCCTCTCACCACCCTTCCGTCAGAGATATCGGAAGTTTCAACGCTAGAAAGTCAATTTGTGTACCCTAACCCTTCCCATGGTATCATCCATTTTGGAGTTGGAGCTACGAAATCAAACATAAGTGTCTACAGTGTTTCTGGTCAATGTGTATATAATACCATAATCCAGCCTGGCGGAAGCACAGATGTTGACCTTACTAATCAGCCAAAGGGTATCTATATAGTCGAATACATCGACGAAAATGGCAGAAAGAATCATACCAAATTGGCATTGAATTAGTTTGTTGAATAGACCTGATGCAGTGCAACAATTCAAGCGATATACCCTTCTTAGTTCTAGTTCAAATCGTTGCATTACTACCGAATAATACCGAGTCCATACCTGTATGCCATTGAACAACGTCCCGCACAATGTTGTCGCGCCGCGGGCGGCACTCGTTTTAAACAATAACATAAGTCTACGCACCTTTGACTCCACAAGGAGTGCAACAATAAATCGATTCCTGAACATAATGTCCGAAAGGGGCATTTTCATAAATCGAAACGAACATCTACAATATAGTCCCAAAGCCCTACATCATAAACGCAAAAGAGGCGATCTCATGGAGACCGCCTCTTAGTATTTAGAGTCAATTTATTAATTACTTAGCCGATGGGTTACCGTTCCTTAAAGTCATGATAACGCGACGGTTCTTAGCCCTTCCTTCAGATGAAGTATTTGGAGCAGCTGGCTCTTCTTCACCGTGACCTACAGTGATCAGACGCTTGTCTTCGATACCCATTTCTTTCAGATACTCCTTAACGGCTTGAGCGCGTTTGTAAGAAAGCACCCTGTTAGAAGATGGTGTACCAAGATCATCAGTATGTCCATCAATCACGATATAAGAAGTCTTGTTGTCATTCAACTCAAGTACTGCTTCTTCAAGGATATCCAGTGAAGATTCGTGGATCTGAGTTTTACCCAGATCAAACAGGATCGGAGTTGAAGGATCGATAGCTGGCTGACGTGGTTTTTCAACCGGAGGAGGAGGAGGTGTAACCAGAGTTACATCAGAAGCTGCTCCAGAGCAATTGTTAGCAGATACAACTATGTTAGTGTATTTACCACCGCAAAGACCAGTTAAAGTCAGTTTATTGTCAGGACCAACATTACCAGAGAAAGCTGGTTGAGCAGCGTCGTTGTAGTTGTAGTTTACAACAACAGCCCTATTTGAACCAATACCTACCAAAGTAATTGTACCATCACACTTACCGTAAGCAGAAGGATTAGTCATGTTTGTAGCACTGATCTTAACGATAGGCTCGTTCAACACAACTGTAGTTGGAGCAGAAGACCTGTTGCCTACATGAGCAACAATATCAGTGTAGTAACCAGCACACATGTTGGTCATTTTCACAGAACCATCAGCACTTACAACACCATTGTAAGCAGTCTGTGGAATACCATTCAACTGATAAGAAATAGTAACAGACTTGCCACGTGGCAAACCATACAAAGTAACACTACCGTCGCATGAGCCGCAAGCAGAAGGATCTGCCTGGTCTATAAATGTGATAGCCGGAGCCGGGCTCTTCTTACCGAAGAAGAAACGTACACCCAGATTACCACCGTAAGAGGTAGCAGCACCAGAAGAAACACTGTTCAAAGAAGAATTGTAAGAACCAACTTTATCCGTAAGCCTGTAACCTGAAGGCACAGAATTATTAAATGGCTGATAAAGGAAATAACCACCAATATTCAATGCACACCAATCAGACAAGAAATAATTCAAACCTGGTTGGAACAAGAAACCTACAGAACCAGTAGAATAAGAAACATTTCCTTTCTTAGTATCAGGAGCGACCTGCAAGCCAACATTGTAACCATGATTGTATTGAGACTGGAAATAAGTACCTACGTTACCACTTGGATTCTTATCAAAGAATGCACTTTGAGTGATCATATAATCCTTAGTGCTTGGAACTACACCATTATCATAAACGTATGGAGTACCGTCTCCTGGTTTAGTTGCCTGATAAATTGCTTCGTAATCAAAAGCAGCATCAGTTTCGTAGGTATTCTTGTACTGAACATTGTACATGATGCCCGCATCAGCAGTAAATCCAAATCTCCTTGAAAAACGAGCTTTGTATTTCAACAGTAATGGAATGTTGACGTTGTCAATTGTGATCTTTTCTTTGATCTTACTAGGATCATTGTTCAGCTTACTGTGGGTTTTGATCACCTGACGGAAGGTATTACCCATACCATCAGTTGACTGGAACTGCACACCAAAGTTAGACAAGGTAAGATCACCAGTTTGGTTCATATACATCAAACCAGTACCGATACCAAAATGGCCTCTCTTGCCGAAGAAATAGCCCAATTGGATATCTCCTCCGTAGGACATACCGTTATCGAACTTGAGTTTGCCGGTATTGTTACCAGCGATACCATTAGTATAGTTGCTGCTGGTGTTAGCCACGTTTAATTCCTGGGTAAGAACGCCCCCAATAGCATTGATATCAACTACCCACCTTGACAGCAGGCTGTCATTCTTATACCACCTTCTTTTATGATGACCGGAGTTATTCGCATTAGCATTATTATCCTGTGCGTAAGTTATTGCCGCACCATTTACTGCTAATAAGAAGAAAAATAATTTTTTCATCTACGAGATTTTTAATTTTTGAATAAATTAATTTTTTACGAACCTTGTTGCTGTTACTTTAACGCCATCACGATAACAATCTACCAGGTAAATACCTGCAGGAAGTTCAGCTACGTTAATGCTTGCTTTGTTGTTAACTAATGTTTGAACATCGAGTTTCTGACCAAGCAGGTTCGATACTTCTACTTTGAAATTACCACCAGACACAGAAGCTATTTCAATATTAACTACGTCTTTAGCAGGGTTTGGATAAACTTTCATATCAATAGCACCGCTGTTAACGTTGTTGATACCTGTTGGCCTGTTGTAGTAAGATTTCTGCCAGCAGTCACCCATTTTAGTGAGTACCCAGTAGTGCTTGTTATTGAAATCAGGATTGCTATTGTTGTAGTTCTGATTGATCTCTCCGGTAAGTGTAGTTGACATCAGCGTTGCTGCATCATCATATCCCCACTGGTAAGAATCATTGTCATTTGACAAACAGATAAACTGGTTGTTGTAATAAACAACTTCTGGATGAGGAGCTACACTTGAATTTACATTAACAGTGTAAGAAGAACTGATAGGACAATTGTAACCAATTACATTAGCTGTCAAAGTAATTACTGCAGTACCAGGGTTGTTGAAGTTAACCACACAATTCTGACCGTAATTGCTTACAGAGAATATGTCGGCACCTGTTGCAGACCATACATTATGAACTTTAGGATCAGGCATTGTAGAACCAAAGTTCTGGAACTGAGTACCTGAGCAAAGAACATTTGGAGAGAATGTAGTGATCGGCGGAGCAGGAGGTGTAGGCTTAACTGTTAACTTAACAGTCTGTGTACCTAAGTTTGTACATCCGTTGATCGTGAGCCTGTAAACATAGTATACATCGATAGGAGACAATGTAGCATTGTTCACTACTTCGTGGATCTGACCAGTACCAATACCTACGAATGCAGTAGCAGGAGTGATATCAGTAACTGCAGGACGGTTCCAAGCATACAATGCACCAGGAGTATAGCTGGCCGGAGTGTAGTTGAATTGTGAACCGCTACATACAGTACCAGTGAAAGGCGCGATCAACCTTGGAGTTGGGTTAACCTTTACAGTTACGTCCTGAGTGTTAGAACAACCATTTGCAGTGATAGTGTAAGTGTAAACTACATCTACAACAACATAAGTAGAGTTGATCAATGGTTGGTTTGGATTATCTGTACCTGAAGATGCTACAGCAAAAATACCAGGAATGTATGGGCGATACCAAGCGAAAGATGCACCTGGTGTAGCACTTGCCGGGATATAGCTGAATACTGCGCTGTCACATACTGCACCTGGAGTAAGCGAGCTGCTTAATTTTGGTTTTGGATGAACAGTCAAATCAACATTCTGCGTGTTAGTACAACCGTTAGCAGTCAAAGTATAAATATAGATAGCGTGCCTGTCAACAGTTGTATCGTTTACCAACCACTCGCTGATACCGGTGGTACCGAAAGATGGACCATTAGTAATGTGTGGAACTGCAGCACGAGTCCATGCAAATGTGGTTCCTGAAGTTAAGCTAGTTGGAGTATAGCTGAAATGAGCGCTATCACAAACAGCATCAGTAAGTGCTGAACTCAACGTTGGTTTTGGATTAACAACCACTACAACGTTCTGTGAATAAGTACAGCCATTAGCAGTAAGAATGTAAGAATAAGTAACCGGAATTGGGTTAGGCGTTGTATTTGTTAATGCCTCAATGATTGAATCGATACCGCTGTTAGATGAAGGCAGGATACCTGGGATCGCTGAACGGCTCCATGAGAATGAAGTACCGTAAACCAATGATGTAGGTCCGTATCTGAAGATATCGTTGTTACAGATAGCTGCAGGAGTAAGACCTGAATTCAACATTGGAGTTGGATTAACTGTTACAACAACTGTCTGTACGTTGATACAAGTGTTAGACACCAGCGTGAACTGATAAGGAACAGCTATTGGTGCGTTAGTTGTATTATGTAATATTTCGTTAGGATTGTTTGAACCTGTAGCAGAAGCATTGCTGATACCAGTCATCAGATTGCGGTTCCATGTAAATACTGTAGGAACTGTACTGCTTCCCGGAGGATAGTTAAACAATGTATTGTTACAGATCGGTCCGTTAGAAAGCGGAGTGTTCAGAACCGGAGTTGGATGAACAACCACATCAACACTCTGCGTGTTGAAACAGCCATTAGCTGCCAACAGGTAAGAATAGTTAACAGTCACATCGTTAGCGCTGGTGTTATCCAGGAATTCACCAGGATTACCAGAACCGCTTGCTGATGGATTGCTGATATTTGAAACTGCAGCACGGAACCAAGTAAATGTAGTACCGGTAGTGCCACTTGTAGGCGTGTAATTGAAAATAATGCTGTCACAAACCGCAGGAGGAGTTACTGAACTTGTAAGAGTTGGAGTTGGATTAACTCTGATAGTAAAGCTAACCGGAGTACCTGTGCAACCATTTGCAACCGGAGTAACTGTGATTGTAGCGATCTGAGGAATTGCAGTAGTATTGATACCAACGAATGGTCCGATAGCACCTGAACCGCTAGCAGGAATACCTACAGAAGGATTATCGTTTGTCCAGTTGAAAGTAGTACCAGGAACAGCGCCAGTGAAAGCTACCAATGAAGTTGGTTCTCCATTACAAACAACCTGATTGCCTGGGTTAGTAACATCTGGAACAGGATTGATAACGATGCTGATAGGATAGTTAATGCTAGTGCACGTACCATTATCAATAGTTAATGTACCAGTGTAAGTATCCGGAGCCGCTCCGGCAGGAACTGCAACAGTAATAGGTGAAGAAGGCAATGTAGCTCCGGTAACATGAACGAAACCATTAGCAACAGCCGTAGCGTCCCAATGAATATCGTAGTGACCAGCGATTACATAATTAAGACTAACAATACCGTCGCCGATATTATAACCTGCAGTGTGAGAAGGAGTACCAACCATTAAACTTGCATTAGCATAAGATGATCCGCCGCCGCCGCCAGACCATACTCCGCCGCCGCCGCCGTAGTAACCACCACCGCCACCGCCAGAGATACCCTGAGTGCTTCCGTTACCACCAGTTGCACCAGAACCGTTGCTGCCAGCTGACCAACCAGTATAAGTTGCACCAGCGCCAGCACCAAACTGAGTGCCTCCACCTGCATGAGAACCACCAATATTATTACCACCAACACCGCCGATAAGCGCACCACCTGCACCACCAAAGTTAGGACCAGGAGAATCCCAACCGTTACCAGCACCACCGCCGGCAACAACCTGACGATTTCCTAAACCATTGCTAGATAAACGAATATCAGAAGCACCACCACCGGCACCGCCGCAGCCAAAGAAATAATAAGAAGCGTCTCCGCCACCGTTCCAGCCACCAGCTGCTCCGGCCAGAGAACCATCACTACCCCTTCCACCAACATTAATATATAACGGACCAGTACCCACGTTGAGTGTACCGGTAACGCGAGCACCATGACCAGGATTAGCTGTACCGGCTGGGCTATGATTGTCTTCGCCACCAGAAGCACCCTGTACATCAAAATCTACACTTGTTACAGTAGGAGGAACAGCCCAAATCTGTGTACCACCTGTGTAAACAAAAGTAGCGGTCATTGGACCGACATTCTGCAAGGCAGAAAAAGTAATGGTTGTGCTGGTGCCACCTGCGCAAACTGGAGCAATAGCATCTATATTGAAAGAAGGGAGAGCAGTTACAGACACAACAATTGTTGTTGTACTGGTATTACCCAAACCGTCGTCAACTGTTACCACAAACATGTCGCTACCTGAGTAACCTGGGTTTGGGGTATAAGTAGTTCCCGTAACACCCAAAGAACCACCAGTCGAAAAGCCACTAGCAGGAAAGCCAGAAAGATTTCCAAACGACGGAGGAGTAACAACAGTCCACGTTTCTGTGTTACCTAAAGCCAAATCAGAAATCTGAAAGAGGTAGTCAGTAGTAACAGCTGGAGCATCCTTGCAAACCTGTAAAGGCTGCGAAGCACCGTTTATAAACGACGGTTGCGCCATTGCCAGAAACGGCATGAACATTAGTAACATACCGGCAACGAAAGATGACCGCAGAAAGCGGTTTCCCTTCACATTTTTAACAGTATTTGCCGATTTAAAGTAAAAGAATCCTGATCCCATATCAATATAGTTTACGAAATAATGCCGAAAAATAGTAAAAATTCAATCAACAAAAGCTTTTTTGAACGTTTTTTTAAAAAAAAATCAATTTTTATTTGACTTAACCATGCTCTATTTAATAAATATAAATCATTATTTATCCTCTACAACCCATGCCCCGCTTATCTATCAAAAGAAAAACCCTATTAAAAAAAGGAACTTCCCTACCCGCCTTCAGATTTTCGCTTTATTACTGTTTCAACCCGATTTCCAGACCGGCGAACGCTAATTTTTAAGCTCTTTTATTTAAGTGATCTGCCTTATTCACGAATCAGACCTACAAAAAGAAGATAACTACCAAATCTGATGGCACAATCTTTTAATCAAGGCACAAGATAATAATAAAAAGCAGAAATTTCCCCAGCGAACAATTAATTACGTAATAATTAAAACATCACTTTTAATGCAATGACAAAAATAATTTTTTTGCGAAAAAAGATTCGGTGCCGACACTTTATTTACTGGTATTTTCCCTACCTTTGCCGCCCTGGCAAGTCTCATACGGCCAGCTCCTGCTGAATCCCCCAGGATAGGAATATAGCAAGGGTGGGCGGTTGTAGCGGTGCGATGTGAGTAACTTGCCAGTTTTTTTTCTTTTTCTAATGCCGAGGTCTTACCCGGCAGAACAACTGGCTGGTTAATTACCTTTTTTGTAGGCTCCACAAAGACATTGCCCGGTTTTACCCACAAATTATTCACTTTACCACTTTCTTAAGTTCTGTTTACCTACAACAGCTAATGTTTTAATTAACTTTGCTGCCTAAACAAGCATAATTATGAAATTTTTTATAGACACAGCCAATCTCGCTCAGATAAAAGAAGCTAATGATCTGGGTATTCTGGACGGCGTAACTACCAACCCCTCTCTAATGGCCAAAGAAGGCATAAAGGGATCTGATGCTGTGATGGCGCATTATAAAACTATCTGCGAAATGGTAGATGGACCGGTAAGTGCAGAAGTGTTGGGCACAACGTTTGACGACATAGTGAGCGAAGGCAAAAAGCTGGTAACTATACATAAGAACATTGTAGTGAAAGTACCAATGATCAAGGACGGCATCAAGGCTATCAAATGGTTTACTGACAATGGTATCAAAACAAATTGCACGTTGGTGTTTTCTGCAGGACAGGCAATACTTGCTGCGAAAGCCGGCGCTACTTATGTATCTCCATTCATAGGTCGTATAGACGATGGCAACTGGGACGGTGTGCAACTGATAGAGCAGATAGTGAGCATATACAACGGACAAGGATTTATGACTGAAGTACTTGCTGCATCAATACGTACGCCATTGCATATTGTGCGTTGTGCAGAAGCTGGCGCAGATGTTTGTACATGTCCGTTATCTTCGATACTAGGCTTGCTGAAACACCCGCTCACAGACCTTGGACTGGAGCAGTTTTTGAAAGATGCAAAGTCGATGCAATAAACTGAAACAAAATATTTGCAACAGATCCGGTTATGCATATAACCGGATTTTTTTTTGAACTTTGATGCCACATGAAACGTAGCTTTTTATTATTCGCAGTACTTATCGCGCTTTCTGTTTTGTCGGGCGTATTAATGTCGGACTCCTCGTGGATAGGTAAGGTAGGGATATCGCTGATGCACAGGGAGTACAACCTAACAAAAATCTGGTGGCAGGGAGCAACGGCTGTCTTTATCGTTGATTTGTTGTTTTATTTTCTTCATTCATTTATCTACAACAAGCTACCTGTTATCATCGCGCGGATGGCACACTTTGTATTGGCGTTATCTGCGGCAGCCGGGCTATACCTAACATGGGATGACTTCCACACTACCCTCTCGCATCGGTTGCTGGGCTGGAGATTTCATTATGGTTTCTATGTGGTATGGATAGGATGGATGGTAATTGCAATTTCCTTTTTGCTAAAAAAGAAGAAGCAAAATATTGCAGCTAAAGTGCAAGATAATAAGGAGCTAGCAGCTTAAAAAAATCGGGGGTGTAATTGCCTGCATCGTCTTTAATGATCAATACACTCTTTAGAGCTGTAGACCTGTTTCTACAAAATGTACCGATCACTCTTTTTGCCGGGCTGGCAGCGGCGTGATGAACATAGATGGCACTGACTTCGTGCCAGCCATAATCTGATGCTTCCGAACACCATTGGATATACTCGTCTGCCGGCAAAAGTATCGTAACCTGTCCTTCTTCTTTCAGATTATTTTCGATTGCGCGTATCAGATCGGGATAAGATAATGACGTTGTATGGCGCGCCATATTCTTATCTGATGAAGGACCAAGCAGGCTGTTGTTGAAGAACGGAGGGTTGGTTACAATCAAGTCGAACTTATGCGCAAACTGATGAGCGCGAACATCGCCTTGAATTACATTGATCCGGTTAGCCCAAGGAGATGCTGCAACATTTTCAGTGGCTTGAACTGCGGCGTTGGTATCCAATTCAATTGCATCAATAGTAACCTTCGAAAATCTTTGTGCCAGCATCAGTGCGAGCAAACCGGAGCCTGTGCCGATATCCAGTACCATGCTGGCTTCGTCATCAACATGCACACCGGCACCCAGTATACATGCATCAGTTGTCACCTTCATAGCACAGCGACCCTGGTGTATCGTAAATTGTTTGAATTGAAAATACGAATTGCTCATTACCAGGTTGCCCTTGCGCTCGGGCTTGCATCGAGAGTGGCAAAATCGCCTTTGAGATATTTGTGGTAGCCGGTAATTGCTATCATTGCAGCATTGTCTGTGCAATATTCGAACTTGGGTATGTAAACATTCCAGCCAAGTTGCTCTCCGGTTTCCCGTAATGCTTTACGCAAGCCACTGTTGGCAGATACGCCACCCGCTATCCCTACTTCCTTTATGTTCAAATCGCGCGCTGCTTTCTTAAGCTTCGTCATCAACGTTTTGATAATTGTATATTGCACCGAAGCACAGATGTCCTTCATATTCTTCTCTGCAAAATCAGGATCAATTTTCTTCTGATCTCTGAGAAAGTAAAGCACCGAAGTTTTGATACCGCTGAAACTGAAAGTGTAATCTTTCATTTCAGAGATCGGAAATTTGAAACGCAATGGGTCGCCCTCTGCAGCATACTTGTCAACCAATGGCCCACCAGGATATGGTAGTCCCAGCATCTTTGCCAACTTGTCAAATGCTTCACCTGCTGCATCATCAATAGTTTCTCCCAGCACTTCCATATCCAGGTAATCGCGACACAATACGATCTGCGTGTGCCCACCCGAAACAGTGAGACACAGAAATGGGAAAGAAGGCTTCTCTTCTATAAAATGAGCCAGCACATGCGCCTGCATATGATGCACTGCAATAAGTGGCACCTTCATAGCCTGCGCAAAAGATTTTGCAAAACAGGCACCTACAAGCAATGAACCTATCAAACCCGGAGCCTGTGTAAAAGCCACAGCCGTAATTTCATTTTTAGAAATACCGGCATCAACAATTGCAGCATCCACCACCGGCGCAATATGTTGCATATGAGCCCTTGATGCCAGCTCGGGCACTACCCCACCGAACCGCTCATGGACTTTCTGCGTAGCGATATGATTGCTCAGTACCTTACCGTTTTGCAATATGGCGGCACTTGTCTCATCGCAAGACGACTCAATAGCTAAGATATTAATTGTGGTCGGGATCATTAAAAATTAGATTCGCATTTGTCAATTGCCTTGATTGCAAAATTAAACAACTTATGGCTTCTATTCAGCCTTAAATAGACTTTGTGTTCGATTACTAAAAAGCAAAACGCCTCAAAAAATTGAGGCGTTTTGGAAAATGATTTGATCAAATTACTTGATTCCCAGTTTAGCTTTTACTGCCGGCAGTATATTATCGGCTTCTTTGCCGAACAATAACGAACCTGCACTTTTGTCGAAAATGTAATCATAGCTTTTTTCTTTGGCCACTGCTTGTATAGCCTTGTCAGCTTTATCTAAAACAGGAGCGTAGACATCCTGCTTTTTAGCTTGCAATTTTTCCTGTGCACTCTGCTGCGTACTCTCAATACGGTTCTGTAAATCCTGAATTTCCTTCATTCTCACTTCCTTCATGGCATCTGTCATTGTTTTTTCATTTGCCTGAAACTGCTGTCCTTTAGTCTGATACTCCTTCATCATGATATCGATCTGCTCCTGGAATGATTTGGCGTACTTAGCTATTTCAGAATCAGCCTTTGATTTTTCAGGCATAGACTGCAGCAGGTCGGCAGAGTTTATCCAACCGATCTTAGGAGAACTTTGAGCTACAACAATACCGCTGGTCATGATACTGCAGGCAAGGATAATCATTATTTTTTTCATCTCGATTTTTTCTTTATTTGTTTTTTAGAAGTGCAAAGTAACTGCCATTATTTGTTTATTCCAAGAATTTTTAAAACATCATCACTGCGATCCAGCTTTGGATCTGCATAAAACAATGTGATCCCACCCGCTTTATCCAACACGAGGTCATAACTCTTTGATGATGCCATTTTCTGAACAGCATTATACAATCTATCCTGAACCGGTTTAATAAATTCCTGACGTTTTTTGAAAAGGTCACCTTCATAACCAAACCTCTGTTTCTGCATGTCTTTTGCTGCCTTTTCCTTAGCTACGATCTCATCTTCGCGCTTATGGCGCATCTCGTCTGAAAGCATTGGTTTTTCCGCCTGATAGCCTTTATACAATTTATCCACTTCAAGCATCATATTGTCTATCTCCTCTTGCCATGTTTTAGAAAGCTGATCCAGTTTGTTCTGGGCATCTTTATAATCCGTCATTTTATCCAGCATGTACTTAGAGTCTATGATACAATAGTGCTGCTGTGCCTGTACTGTGCAAACAGAAGCTGTTAACAACAATAAACTGAACAATACCTTTTTCATATGAATACCATTTAAACGATACAATCAGAGTTCAATAAACATGCCAAACAAACGGCAAACAACCAAATCCTTCAACTTTCACAGACTATTATGCTTTCACTGTCGCTACTACTCCGGTTCGAACCCGAGCATGAAATTAAATTTCGCAATGTCTTTGAGGCTTGTCGCTCCGGCAGCTTTGTTATACCTGTCTATGCCAATACCATAATCAAGTCCCAACAGTCCAAACATGGGAAGGAAAATCCTCAATCCGACTCCTGCATCTCTGTTGAGTTTGGTTGGGCTGTAGTCTGCAAACTTATTCCATGCATTTGCTGCGTCCACAAACAGCATACCATAAATAGTAGCTGTAGGACTGAGAGAGAATGGATAACGCAATTCGGCCGTGTACTTGTTGTATATCGTAGCGCCGCTTGAATACACTTCATAACCGCGCTGAGCAATAATGTCTTTACCCACGAAGTATGAATAACCCGACAAACCATCGCCACCGATCTGGAACCGCTCAAACGGAGAGAACCCTATGTCCTTGTTATAGTACCCGAGGAAGCCCGCTTTTGCAGCAAACCTTAACACCAGATTGCCATATACTTTCTGATAAAAATCTGCTATGAATTTATACTTGTGGTACTCTATCCACTTGTACCTTTCCTTCTGTTCAATATTAGCATAATCTTTATTCTCAAACGCACTGAACGGAGGAGTAAGCTGAACTGTAAATGCAATGTTAGATCCACTTCTTGGGTACAGAGGCCTGTCTATAGAGTTACGTGCAAGAGTGAACTTGAAATGCACATCATTGCTATAACCATCTGAAAAGCCTGGCACCAAGGCGTAATTCACCAGCTTGTAATTCTTGTATTCTATACCATAGTTGAAATAGAAGAAGTTATCAGGCCAGTTGAGGCGTTTACCCATCGACAATCCGCCGCCAAAAATGCGGAGATAAGAACTATTAGGGCTCGTTCCTACGGTTGCTGCGGAGTACTTACTGTATGTTAAGCTGGCTGTAAGTGCATTTGGCTTCTTGCCACCCAACCATGGCTCAGTGAATGATGTGCTCAGCTGATTGTAGTATGCACCATTGGAAGCATAGCTAACAGAGAACTTCTGTCCATCACCAACCGGTAATGGATTCCATTGCTTAGGCTTGAAGATATTCCGGATAGAGAAGTTATTGAAGGTAATACCTACGTTACCGTAAAAACTAACACCACCACCGAAGCCAGCAGATAGCTGCAACTGATCACTAGATTTTTCTACAACTGTATAGTCTATATCTACAGTTCCGTCTTCAATGTGAGGCTTAGGAAGGATACCTATTTTCTCCTGGTCAAAGAAACCAAGATTCGCAATCTCGCGCTGAGACATGATCAAATCAGAACGACTGAATTTATTACCTGGTAAAGTGCGCAACTCCCTGCGAATTACGTGCTCGTTGGTGCGCTCATTACCTGCAATATTAATTTCCCTGATGGTAGCCTGAGATCCTTCGGTGATCCTCATTTCAAAATTAATGGTATCCCCTACAATCGAAGACTCAGTAGGCTCTATGTTAAAAAACAAATAACCATCGTCCATGTACAGACTACTGATATCTTCACCATTGCCATCTGCACTCAGCTGCCTGCCGATGCGGGCTTCCAGCAATGCCTGATTATACACATCACCTTTCTTAATTCCTAAAGTCTTGCCCAGAAACTCACCGCTGTATTTAGTATTCCCTTTCCAGGTGATGTTGCCGAAATAGTATTTCCTGCCTTCTTTAACTTTAATGTCAACATTGATATTGCCATTCTTCACCTGATACACAGTGTCCGCAACAATTGCTGCATCCCTGAATCCAAGCGTATTGTAATAGCTAAGCAACGATTGCTTATCCTCTTCGTACTTGGTCTGATTGAATTTAGAGGCTGCGAATAATTTGAACCTGAAATAAGGGTCAACGGCCTCCAGAGTTTTAGATAGCGAAAGGAAGCCAAAGTCTTTTACATATCTGCTGAAAGACCTGTCAGGCTCTGGGTAAACGCTTTTTTCATCGCCGGGATGCAGTGTAAACCTGCTCATTTCTTTAGTACCCTTCAACGTCCTCTTAAGCCTGGCCTCACTTGCATTTTCTTCACCGGTGATATTTACCTGATTGATGTGTGTTTTGCTTCCTTTATTGATATCAAAAGTCAGTATCACTTTGTTCACACCACCTGTATCATTTCTCTCCAAAACATTAACTGTTGTTTTGCCAAATCCTTTGTCGGCATAGAATTTTTTTATCCTTACAACAGCTTCTTTTTTTGTAGCTTCTGTAACCACCTTATTGTTTACCAACGACAACTTATTCTTTAACTCCTTCGCTTCAGATGTTTTAATGTTTCTGAAATTAAATCTGCTGAGCCTTGGTCTTTCTTCTACAACAATATTCAGAAATATCTTATCGTCAATAAACTTTGTAATCCTGATATCTACGTTCGAGAATAATTCCTGCTTCCATAAAGCCCTGATCGCCTTAGAAATGTGTTCATCATTCGGCATTGTGATCTTTTGACCAACAGTAAGGTTTGTAACGGCCAACAATAAATCCTGATCGAGGTATTTTGCACCGCTTACGGTTATACCAGCCAGTTCATATTCTCTGGGCTTGGTCACCTCTGCAGCACCACCCTGTGTCTGCTGCATCATCTTATTCAAACCACCACTCTGACCACCCAATTGGGCATCGGCAAGACCGGCAACAAAAATTAAGGGAAGTAAAAAACTATATCTAAGGCCTCTATACATGCTGAGTGCTGGTCGTTTGTATTTGTTCACTTGTTTTGCCAAAACGGCGTTCGCGCTGCTGGTAGTTCAACAACGCCTCATATAAATTGTCCTTCCTGAAATCAGGCCAGTTAACGTTGGTAAAGTATAACTCAGCATAAGCGAGCTGGTACAAAAGATAATTGCTGATACGGAATTCGCCGCTAGTCCTGATCATCAATTCCGGATCTGGAAAAGCAGCTGTGTACAAATGCTGATGAAATAACTGCTCATTAATTTCTTCCGACTTCAATTCGCCATTCGCCACTTTCACTGCAATCTTTCGGCAAGCATCTGTAATTTCCTGCCTTGCACTATAACTCAACGCCAGCACCAGATTTAGACCTGTATTACCAGCTGTCATACTCACTGCTTCATTTAGTTCCTGCTGACAAATCTCAGGCAAGCTACCAAAATCACCTATCACGTGCATCTTTACATTCTTCCTGTTCAGCTCATCCGCCTCCTTTCTGAGCGTATTCACCAACAGCTCCATGAGTGCATCAACTTCACCCTTTGGCCGATTCCAGTTCTCCGCTGAAAAAGCATAAAGAGTTAAATAATTAATGCCCAGTTCGCCACAGGTATTTACGATTTCGCGTACGCTGATCACACCTTCATAGTGACCGTATACCCTATCTTCGCCACGCTCTTTTGCCCAACGTCCATTGCCATCCATTATGATGGCAATATGCTTCGGCAATTTACTACGGTCGATAAGTTCCAGAGTGTCCATCAGGAATAGTATACAAATAAGCTCATCTGCCTTTTGGCAGGTGCGCGAAGGTACAAAAATAGGTGCTACCTATTGGCAACAAAATATCAGTAAAGAGTTTAACTCGATTTTAACTGGAAATATAAAATTTTATTTCATTTTAAATAATCAACTGGATACATTGCTGCGCATATTTGGCATACCTGGTAGGAAAAATCGATTCTCAGAAACCGGCGAATTTACCCAGCAGACAACATCCGAAATTCAAACAAAAAAAGAGTGCCCGAACAGATTTCATAGTTGTGGTCTTGAATTTAAATCCATCAGTTTTCTTAGAATGTTTTCATTTTTTGAAAAATGGAACAAAGTTTCTACTTTTAATTAATCATTAATTAATTGTTATCAACTGGGCTGTGCAGCATCACCGCATTTTAGTTGCTTAGGAAATGAACATTAAGAACAATTCTCTGAAAATTATTGACGCCTGGAAATCAGCACTTCAGAACAGATTTTTCAGTCTGAAACTATTTCTTTTCCCCATTTTGTTTATTATTTACTCTGCTATCACCCAGCAACTGGGCAATTATATTGAGGCACGACAGGGAATCCGGCTAGAAGACAAGTTGCTAATGATATTCCCAAGCCGGGATTTCTCTATTGAGATATTCATATTGCTATATTCATCCTTGTTTCTGTTGGTAATTACTCATTTGAGCAAGCCTGCGGTAATACTCAGAATCATTGAAATGCACTTTCTGGTAGCTGTAGTAAGGCAGATATGTATTTTGATGGTTGCCCTTGAGCCACCGGCCGGAATGATCATTCTTCGCGACGTTTTCCTTGAAAATACCATATACCCGCAAAATTCCCCGCTCACCAAGGATCTGTTCTTTAGCGGTCACGTTGCCAGTATCTGGATCTATTTTCTTTGCTCACAGAAAAAGTACTTGAAGTACTCGATGCTCGTGGCATCGGTGGCTATGAGCTTTATGATTCTGAGCATGCGCGTTCATTATACATACGATGTGTTTGGTGCAATGGCATTTACCACTGCAATATATTTTGTTCCACTTTTGACAAGACAATATTTTACAAAGACCAAAGAATATACCACTGTTCTGTTACCGAACAGGCGCTAAGAACATCTGCCACACAGAAACACTTGATTTAAGCAACATCTTCCTGGAATGAACAAAGGAAAGCCCAAGAGCGATGCAATTTTGGCTAAAACGACGCTTTGTGACTACTACTTCCCAAATAAAAGAAAGGAATCCAGAACCTCAAATTAATAGGTCTGGCCGGAAGCAGAATTAGTTGCAGGCTTTGCAAGTGCTGCCGGGGCGGACGTTATCGTAAGATTAATTGTTGTTACGGTTGTTTTATCATCCTCATCGTTGTCATGATGATGACCCGAATTGCCGTGACTACAGCCTCCATTTTGTTCTTCGCCCGTTGTTGTAATAACTACCGCATCGGTACCCGAATAGTCAGATGCAGGCGTGTATTGGTAAACAGCACCACCGTTATTATCAGCAACAATCATACTTATAAAAGCGTGGTGCGCCGACACAGTAATTTTTGATTGACTGCCATTGCCAATTTTAGGCAGTGCGTAGGAATAACCTGTATTTGCTGCTATAGTGGCATTTACTGTTTCTTTAGTGGTAACAGGTGCCCCATGCCTATGATCCAATTTATTACACGACTGAAACACCAACAAAAAGGCTCCGGCAACTGAAAATAAAGTAATCATCTTTTTCATAAGATCTCATTTTACTAATAACAAATATATCGCATTCCACTCTAAATAAACCCGACCGTTCAATATTATTTAAGCAAGTATCGTACTCCAAATCGAAACAAAAAAAAGCGGGGTGAAAATCACCCCGCTTAAAACTTTATCTCAAACAGTTATTACTGTTCAATAACCATGTGGAATACTTTGTTCTCAGAACCAGCACGGAGGTTAACGATATACATACCGTTCGCAACATTGTTGCTGAGCTGTATAGTTCCATCAACGTTGCCGCCGTGAGCCATTACTTTTCCACTGTAGATCACCTGACCAATCACGTCTGTCACTTCAACAGTAACTTCCTGATCAGCGTTAGTGCCTAATGTACCCTTCAAAGTAAAGATGCCTTTATTCGGGTTTGGAACCAGTTTGATATCGCTTACAGAAGCTGTAACTGTATGAACCGCTACATTCGCAGAATGAACCATTACAGAATCTGTTCCGCTCTGGATACCACATGAATTGGTAACGTTCACTACTACACTTACTACGTCACCATCATACAAAAGAGGTGCAGTGAAAACTGAGTCAGTAGCGCCTGCAACAGGAACACCATTAACATTCCACATAATACCACTAGATGGTCTTCCTTTCGAATCGACTTCTCTCCTGAAATTGTATGTCGAGTAATGCACCTCTCCACCAACCGGTGTTCCTGGATTTACGGTCATTAATGTAATTACCGGAGTGTAAGAGTGCTCTACGCTCATCGTCATATTATTGCTGATAGCTGCAGATGTAGTGGATACACAAGCAAAACTGCTGTTCATAGTACCAAATACTACATCACCATCATTAGGAGCGTAAGAGTAAGTACTGCCAACTCCCATGTTGCGTCCGTTAACATACCATGTGAACACCGGTGCGGTACCACCCCAAACAGGACTAGGAGTAAACAATACCACTGTACCCTGACAAACTGCACCAGAAGGAGAAGACGAAATAGATACAGATGGAGTTACATTGTCAACAACTGTCATTGTAACGTTGTTGCTTGCAGTGGCAGGCGATACACAGGTTGCATTACTTGTCATTGTCACGCTAACAATATTACCGTTAGTTGGAACGAAACTATATGAGCTACCAGTTCCTGCAGGTACACCATTAATGTACCACTGATAAGTTGGAGTTCCACCGCCATTTACGGCAAGTGCAGTGTAGTTAACCAAAGTACCCGCACATACTGTTGAACCAACACCTGTGTTGATCGTAACAGCAGGCACAACAGATGGTATTACAGTTACAGTAGCGCTACCAAGCATATTGCTGCTACAAGTAGTTGCAGTATTCATACCTACTACGGTATAAGTTCCTGCTGGTTGCAATCCAAAATGAAGTGCGGCACCAGTTCCTGGCAATGCACCACCTACCGGACCACTACCGTTATACAACTGGTAGCTTACGCCAATTTCTGAATTACCAAGATCAACGTTAGCACCTGCCAGGCTTGCGCAATAGCTGCCACCACCTAAAACAGGATATTGAACAGGCAATGGACTAACTGTGATAACTGCACTACCAGTCATCATATCAAAACAACCTGTAGCCGAATTAGTGGCTTCAACAGTGTATGTACCTGCTGTAGTTATCAAACCAAAGTCAAGTGCAAAACCTGTACCGATCAATGCAGATCCAACCGGAGTACCACCAATTTCCAACTGGTAAGAAATACCAACTGTTGAACCAGAAAGACCAACGTGATGTCCGGCACCGCCTGTGCAATAGTTACCACCACCTGTTACTGCAAACGCAGTAGGCAATGGGTTGATCGCAACGATAGCCGATCCTGTCATTGTGCTCATACAACCTGTAGTAGCGTTTGTAGCCACAACAGTATAAGTACCAGTTGCAGTCTGCAAACCGAATACGATGTTTGAACCAGTACCAGCAACAGGTGAACCTACCGAAGTAGTACCGTTATACAATTGGTAATTAACTCCGGTTACCGTGTTGTTTACACCAATATTCACACCAGTACCACCAGCGCAGTAGCTACCACCACCAACTACATAATAAACAGTAGGTAATGGGTTAACGTTAATTGATGCGCTGCTCAACATATTGCTAGTACAACCTGTAGTTGCATTAGAAGCAACTACTGTATATGTACCAGCAGCTGTACGCAATCCGAAGTTCAAAGAATATCCGGTACCAGCCATTGCTGCACCTGAAGCAACCGAACCGTTATACAATTGGTAGTTAACACCAACTTCAGAACCACCTAATGCGATTCCCAAGCCAGTACCACCAGCACAATAGCTACCACCACCTGTCACTGTATTTACAGTAGGCAAAGGATTGATAGTAATTGTTGGAGCACCTGTCATGTTATTCACGCAACCGGTAGTACCATCAGTTGCAACAACTGTGTATACACCAGCATTAGTGAACAATCCAAAATTCAGTGGGAATCCTGTACCTGCAACCGGAGTGCCAGTTGGAGCACTACCCCAGTAAAGCTGGTAGCTAGTTCCAACAGAAGAACCTGACTGAGTCACATTCAGACCAATTCCGCCAGCGCAGTAGCTACCCACACCAGTACTTACAGTGTATGCTGTTGGTAATGCACTGATATTAACTGATGCGCTACCCAACATATTGCTGCTGCACATTGTAGCAGGGTTAGTTGCTGTTACGAAATAAGTTCCTGTAATAGTTTGTAAACCGAAGTCAAGGCCAGAACCGGTACCTGCAACAGGTAAACCGATACTTGTTGTACCTCTGAATAACTGATAGTTGATACCAGAAGTAGAGCTGGTCAATCCGATGTGAACACCTGATCCTCCAGGGCAATAGTTGCCACCACCGGTAACCGTATCAATAACTGGTAAAGGATTGATAACTATTGTTGCACTTAAAGTCATGTTATTGGTACAACCAGTAGTTGCGTTAGTTGCCACAACCGTGTAAACACCTGCTGCTGTTTGTAATCCAAAATCAAGAGATGCACCTGTACCCGCAACTGAAGGACCGGCAATAACTCCATCTTTATATAACTGATAGTTGATACCTGAAGCAGAACCGCTAAGTCCTACATGCTGGCCTACACCACCTGCACAATAGCTACCTCCACCAGTAACTGTAAACAGCCCTGGAAGTGGATTAATAACAACAGTTGCGCTAGCAGCCATGTTGTTCATACATCCTGTAACTGAATTTGTAGCAGTAACAGAATAAGTACCTGCTGCTGTAATCAATCCGAAGTCAAGTGGAGAACCACTACCTGCTACAGGCACGCCAACCATAGTTGAACCTGACCACAACTGGTAGCTGATACCCGCATCAGATACGCTTAAACCTACATGAACACCGGTACCACCTGAACAATAGTTACCACCACCGCTAACTGTATAAACAACCGGCAATGAGTTAACTATCACACTTGCACTTCCGGTCATATTGTTTACACAACCAGTAGTAATATTTGTAGCTACAACTGTATAGTTGCCGGCTGTAGTAAATGTACCGAAGCTGATCGCTGATCCTGTACCAGCCAATGGAGAACCTACAGGTAAACCTGCGCGGAACAATTGGTAGCTAATACCAGTTCCAGAATTAGCAAGACCTACAGGAACACCTGCACCACCAGCGCAATATCCGCCACCACCTGTAACTGCCCATGCAGTTGGCAATGGATTAACAGATACAGTAACACTACCTGTCATATTATTAGAGCATCCAGAAACAAGGCTAGTACCAACAACTGTGTAGTTACCAACGCCTGTCTGAGGACCAAAGTTCAAAGATGAGCCAGTACCGATCATTGGAACACCAATTGCGGTAACACCCATATATAATTGATAATTAACGCCTGTAGTTGAGCCACTCAACATTACGTTTGAGCCGGTAGTGCCTAAGCAGTAACCGCCACCGCCAGTTACGTTAAACGTAGTTGGCAAAGTGTAAAGGCTCACTAACGCAGTACCTGTCATATTGCTGGTACAAGCTGTTGTTCCATCAATAGCAACTACCGTGTAAGTACCCAAGCCTGTTTTCAAACCAAAGCTTATTGCCAAGCCGGTTAAACCTGGTACCGGAGCACCAACTGGCGAACCTGCGAGATATAACTGGTAGTTAACACCCGTAGTTGAATTGCTTAATCCAATATTTACGCCTGAACCTCCAGGGCAATATTGACCACCACCTGTAACTGTAAACACAGAAGGAAGTGGGTTAATATTTACAATAACACTGCCAGACATTGTAGAAGAGCAGCCTGTAATGTTTTTAGTAGCAACAATGGTATATGTACCAACTATTGACTGAGGTCCGAAGCTGATAGCGGATCCTGTTCCAGCAACTGCAACACCAGATGGTGAAGCACCGTTGAACAATTGATAGCTTACACCAGTATCAGAACCGCTCAAGCCAATTACTGAACCGGCACCACCAGCGCAATAGCCGCCACCACCTGTGATATTATAAACTACAGGCAATGGGTTGATTGAAATAACCACCGAGCCGGTCATGTTGCTTGTACATAATGTTATTGGGTTTGTAGCAACTACAGTATAAATTCCTGCAGTTGTAAATGAACCGAAATCAAGTGCACTTCCTGTACCAGCCATTGGAGATCCTGTCATAACACCACCTACATAAACCTGGTAATTGATACCTGATACAGATCCATTTAAGCCTACATGTACTCCAGCTCCACCTGCGCAATATGAACCACCGCCTACTACTATATTAACAGCAGGAACCGGGTTGATAGCTACAACCGAAGTACCTGTCATGCTACGAACACATCCTGTAGCAATGATAGTTGCATTGATAGTATAGATACCTGCACCTGTTACTGGTCCGAATACTAATGGCGAACCTGTACCCAACTGAGGAATGCCAACTGGCAAACCAGCTAACAATAATTGATATGATGTACCTACTACAGAACCGCTCAATCCAACAGTTACACCTGTACCACCGGCACAATAACTGCCACCACCTGTAAGATTGAACAGAGCTGGTAATGGATTAACAATGATCGTTGCACTGCTTGACATTGTAGCTGTACAACTTGTTAACGGATTGGTAGCCACAACTGTATAAGTACCTGCAGTAGTAAACGTACCGAAACTGATTGCAGCACCTGTACCAGCAACCGGCGAACCAATGTTAGTACCACTCAATACCAATTGGTAATTGATACCAACATCCGACAAAGTCAAGCCAATTGGAAGACCAGTACCACCAGAGCAGTAATTTCCACCACCTGTTACGCTGTATAATGTTGGTAACGGACTGATACTAACGATAACGCTTCCGCTCATTGGAACTGTACAACTTGTACCTACAACTGTAGCTACAACATTGTATGTACCTGCAACTGTCTGGTTAGCAAAGTTGATTGGTAGTCCTGTACCTGCAATAGTTGCTAAAGGAGTCACAGTTCCTACTCTGAATAACTGGTAACTTGTTCCAATAACTGTAGCGGCAACTCCGATTGGAACACCAGCACCACCTACACAATATGCACCACCACCTGTAACAGTCTGAACAACTGGTAATGGGTTGATCGTTAGTGTAGTGCTCAGGTTCATAGTATTGAAACAACCAGTAATTGGGTTTGTAGCAACACATGTGTATGTACCAGCAGCTGTCTGTGGAGCAAAGCTGATCGGAGAACCAGTACCTGTTACCGCTGCACCCATTGGAGTTGTTCCCATGAATAACTGATAACTGAAGGTGTTCTGAGAACCCGAAAGAGAAATTGTAACGCCTGTTCCACCAAAGCAATAACTTGCTGTTGGAGAAGGAGAAAGATTAAATGCTGTAGGCAAACCGCTTGAAGTGATATTTGCCGATCCAAGCATATTATTAACACAACCTGTTGTTGTATTAGATGCTGAAATTGTATATGTACCTATAGAAGTGAAAGGTCCGAACACTAATGGACTACCAGTACCAGGTATTGTTGAAGTAACTGAACCATTAGTACAAGTATAGTTAACACCAACAGTTGAGCTGCTGAGGTTGATAGTTACACCAGTACCACCGACACAGAAGTTACCACCACCTGTTACAGTGAACGCAGTTGGTAAAGGATTAATCACAATAACCGCAGTTCCTGCCATATTGCTAACACATGTAGTTACTGAATTCGTAGCAATCACAGTATAAGTGCCTGCACCTGTCAACGTACCAAATGAAATCGCAGAACCTGTTCCGGCAACAAAGCTACCGAATGGTGCACCGCTTAAGTACAACTGATAGTTAATACCTACCTGAGAACCATTCAATCCTACTGGAACACCAGTAGAACCAGAGCAATAGCTACCACCACCAGTCATATTAAATACTGTAGGCAGAACAGTTACTGTTACCGTAGATGCTCCAGTCATGTTGCTTTGACAACCTGTAGTTGCATTGGTTGCAACTACAGTGTACAAACCTGGAGTTGTCTGCAAACCAAAAGTGATAGCAGATCCAGAACCTGCAACCGGCGAACCAGTAGCGGTAGTACCAACAATCAGCTGATAGTTAACACCAACCTGAGAACCAGATAAGCCCACTGCAACACCCGATCCACCAGCACAATATGTACCTCCACCGGTCATTGTAAAGATGGTTGGAAGTGGATTTACTATTAATGAGGTTGTTGTGATACAACCTGTAGGTAACGTATAAGTAATAGTCACGGTACCTGCTGCAACGCCAGTTACAACACCTGTACCAGATACTACAGTTGCAATTGAGGTATTGCTGCTGCTCCAGCTACCTCCGCTGGTAGCGTCAGTTAATGTAGTTGTAGACCCAACACAAACCTGAGTGAAGCCACCGATTGTTGCTGGCAACGGATTAACTGTAAATACCAACGTAGTGAAACAGCCTGCAGGTAAAGTGTAAGTGATTACAGCTGGTCCAACAGTTACACCAGTAACAATACCAGAAACCGAACCTACTGAAGCAACACCTGAAGCACTGCTAGTCCAAAGACCACCAGAAACTGAGTTAGTTAATGGTGTAGTCAAACCAAAACAAACGTTGTTCAATCCACCAATTGCTGATGGAGAAGGGTTAACTGTTGCTGTTGCAACTACAAAGCATCCACCAGGTAAAGTATATGTAATAACAACTGTACCTGCAGAAACGCCTGTCAACACACCTGTTGAAGGTGAAATTGAACCAATTGCAGGATTAGCACTTGTCCAAGTACCGCCGCCTACAGTATTTGCTAACGTAGTGGTTGCTCCTTCACAAACTGTAAATGTTCCTGTGATTGCATTTGGCATTGGGTTAACACTGATCAGCATGGTTGTAAAGCAACCTGCTGGCAATGTATAAGTAATAAACGGATTACCAACGGCAACACCGGTAACAACGCCAGTTGAAGGAACTACAGTAGCAAGTGATGTATTGCTGCTTGACCATACACCGCCCGTTGTTGCATCAGATAATGTAGTTGTTTGACCAACACAAACAAATGCCGCACCAGAAATAGTAGCTGGCGAAGGATTAACTGTAACACCAGTTGTTACCAAACAACCGGTTGGTAATGTATAAGTAATAGTTGCGTTACCTGCGCTCTGGCCAGTTACTGTACCAGATCCGCTGCCTACTATTGCAATTGCAATATTGCTGCTGCTCCAAGTACCACCAGTAGAAGCGTCAGCTAAGTTCGTATTCAGACCAACACAAACTGTAGTAACACCTGTAATTGCAGATGGAAGAGGATTAACCGTAAGCGGAGCTGTTGCGATACAACCTGTACCCAAAGTATAAGTAATAGTTACAACACCAGCAGAAAGACCATTCACAACACCAGTTGAGCTGCCAATAGTAGCTAATGTAGTGTTGCTGCTTGTCCAAGTACCGCCAGTTGTAGGATCTGTTAACGAAGTTGTAGAACCTACACAAACGTTTGTAACACCTGCGATAGCAGATGGATTTGGGTTAACAGTAATTGCGAAGGTTACGTTACAACCTGCAGGTAATGTATATGTAATGGTAGCGGTACCAGCTGTTACACCGGTTACTGTACCTGTTGAAGCACCAATCGTTGCAATTGCACCGTTGCTGCTTGTCCAAGTACCACCAGTTGTAGCATCAACTAAAGTTGTAGTAAGACCAACACAAACATTATTTGTACCAGTAATACTTGCAGGAGTTGGATTAACCGTAAAGCTTGTTGTTGTAAAGCAACCAGCTGGCAAAGTATAAGTCATTGTTACGGTACCAGCTGCACCACCAATCACCAATCCGGAAACTGCGTTAATTGTTGCAATCGACGTATTGCTGCTTGACCAGCTACCACCGCTTGCTGCATTTGCAAGAGTTGTTGATCCGCCTACGCAAACATTGGTTGCGCCTGTGATAGCTGATGGAATTGGGTTGACTGTAAATGAAGTTGTTGTATTACAACCTGCGGGTAATGTATATGTAATAGTTGCAGTACCTGCTGTAACACCAGTTACAATACCAGTAGCAGAACCTACGCCTGCAATACCAGGATTGCTGCTTGTCCATGTACCACCTGAAGTTGCATCAGTTAAAGTTGATGAAGCACCGATACATGCATTTGTTGTACCTGCTATTGAAGCTGGAGTAGGATTAACCGTAATTGGGAAAACAGAGAAACATCCTGTTGCCAAAGCGTATGTCATAACAGGAGTGCCTGCCGCAACACCAGTAACAATACCAGAACTTACATTGATAGTAGCCAGTGAAGTGTTGCTGCTGCTCCAGGTACCACCACCTGTAGAGTTAGTTAATGTAATAGTTGAAGTAACACATACGCTGGATGGACCACCGATTGTAGCAGGGTTAGGATTAACCGTAACAACTGTAGTTGTTTGGCAACCTGTTCCTAATATGTACGAAACAACTGCAGTACCTGCGAGAACACCAGTAACTACACCAGTTGATGAACCAACAGTTGCAATTGATGGTGTGCTGCTGCTCCATGTACCACCGCTAGTAGCGTCAGTTAAAGTAGTAGTTGTTCCAGGACAAACTGTGAGTGTACCAGATATTGCAGCCGGAAGTGGATTAATAACTACAGTAGAGCTACCAGTCATATTGCTGGTACAAGCCGTTGTAGCATCTGTAGCTACAACTGTATAAACACCTGCTGTAGTTTGTAAACCAAAAGTAATTGCAGAACCGGTACCTGCTAAAGGACTACCGGTAGCAACACCACCAATATATAATTGGTAGTTAATACCTGCATTTGAACCAGAAAGACCAACTGCCACGCCTGTACCACCTGAGCAATAGCTACCACCACCAGTTAATGTAAATACGTTAGGTACTGGTGTTGTTGATACTGTAGCACTGCCAGACATTGAGTTTGTGCAACCTGTTGTTGCATTAGTAGCAGTAACTGTGTACGTACCTACTGTTGTAATCAGACCGAAATCAAGACCAGCGAATGTACCAGCTACCGGTGCGCCAACTGGTGTTGCACCTAACATCAATTGATAATTCACACCACCAACTGAGTTTGAAAGGAAAATATGAACACCGGTTCCACCAGCGCAGTAGCTGCCGCCGCCTAATACATTATATATAGTAGGCAGTGGATTAACTGAGAAAGTAGAAGCATTGTTTGTGATTGGGAAGCTTACACAACCAAACGAGTTGGTTATGCCTGTAACTGTTACAGTTGTAAAGCCTGAACTTGTAAGAGAAGCAGATGGTATTACAAAAGTACCTGTAGTAGTTCCCATTGTCAATGTAGCAGTTGCTCCTGTTGCAGCATTTGCACCTGACAAATTGTAAGTAACTGTATAAGTACCAGTACCAATTGTATTTGAAGATATTGTTACTGTAGAACTTGCACCGATACATGGCGAAGTTGCAGTAGTTGAAGTAAAGTTAGAAATGTTAGGAACCGGATTAACGGTAATAGTATATGTTGCGAAACAACCAGCACCTAATGTATATGTAATAGCAACTGTACCAGCAGCAACACCAGTTACAACACCAGTGCCTGGGTTCACAGTAGCTATTAATGTATTACCACTGCTCCAAACACCACCTGAAGTTGCGTCACTCAATGTAATTGGAGAACCAGCGCAAACAACGGTAGGGCCTGTAATTGCAGCAGGAGTTGGGTTAACTGTAATATTAGTTGTCACGAAACAACCAGTTGGCATTGCGTAAGTAATGTTCGGAGAGCCGATTGCGATACCGTTAACAATACCTGTTGTGCTACCAACTGTAGCTTGTGCAGTATTGCTGCTCGACCATACGCCGCCAGCCAGAGTATTACTTAATACAGTGGTTAAACCGACACACACTGTGTTTGATCCTGTAGAAGCCGGAGGATTCTGATTAACTGTAACAGTTGTAGTTACGAAACAACCAGTTCCCATTGTGTAACTGATAGTTACGTTGCCAGCGGTGATACCACCAACTATGCCAGTACCTGCACCAACAGTACCGATAGCAGTATTGCTGCTGCTCCATGTTCCGCCAGTTGTTGCATTGGCAAGAGTAGTTGTAAAGCCAGTACATACACTTGTTGTTCCTGTAATAACGTTAGGTGTAGTATTTACAGTTATTGGATAAGTTGCATAACAACCTGTATTTAATATATAAGAGATCGTTGGAGTACCTGCGGCAACACCTGTTACCACACCTGAAGTAGAACCGATTGTCGCTTTGGTTGCATCGCTGCTCGACCACAGACCGCCAGTTGTTGCATCAGCCAAACCAATTGTTGAACCTGTACAAACTGCAGTTGCACCTGTAATGCCCGCAGGATTTGGATTCACTGTAACGTTTGTAACTGCAAAACATCCCGTTGATGCAATTACATAAGATATTACAGGAATACCTGCAGAAATACCACCTACTACACCAGTTCCTGCGCCAACGGTACCCTGTGCTGTGTTACTGCTGCTCCATACACCACCTGCAGTAGCATCTGTGAGTGTAGTTGTAAAACCAACACAAACGCTTGTAGTACCTGCGATTGCAACCGGTGTTTGATTGATAGTAGCAACCTTGGTGATCAAGCATCCTGTTGGTAATGTATAAGTAATCGTAGGGTTACCTACGGTAATTCCTGCCATTACACCAGATCCTGCATTAATGCTGCCCTGAGCAATATTACTGCTAGACCAAAGTCCGCCTGAAGGAGAAGAAGTCAAAGTAGTAGTAGAGCCGGTACATACAATACCAGTACCGCCAATGGCAGATGGATTTGGATTAACCGTAACAGCTGTAGTTGCAAAACAACCAGTAGCTGGTATTAAATAAGTGATAATTGGAGTGCCGGCAGAGATACCACCTACAACACCTGTACCAGCACCAACTGTACCCTGTGCAGTATTACTACTGCTCCATGTGCCGCCCGGAGTTGCATTTGCAAGTGTAGTTGTTAATCCCACACATACATTAGTAGTACCGGTAATTGCATTTGGATTAGAATTAACTGTAAATGGAGTTGTGATGAAACATCCTGTAGGGAGTGTATATGTAATAGTTAAAGAACCGCTTGAAACACCGGTAACAGTTCCGCTACTTGCGTTAACTGTTGCAAGTGAAATGTTGCTGCTAGACCAGGTACCACCTGAAGTAGCATCAAATAATGTTGTAGTAGCACCGATACAAACGTTAGTTGTACCTGTAATAGCTGCCGGATTTGGATTAACTGTATAAGAAGTAGTTACAAAACAACCGGTAGGTAATGTATAAGTCATTGTTGCCACACCTTGCGCCACACCTGAAACTATACCAGTTGCAGAACCAACAGTAGCAGTAGAAGTGTTGCTGCTTGTCCAGGTGCCACCCGGAGTTGCGTCAGATAATGTGGTAGTAAATCCAATACATACATTAGTAGTACCAGTGATTGCGTTTGGCAACGGATTAACTGTTGCTGTAACAGTGGTAAAACATCCTGTAGGTAATGTATAAGTGATTATTGGGTTGCCTGTAGAAACGCCAGTCATGTTGCCAGTACCAGCACCTATAGAAGCAAGCCCAGCATTACTGCTAGTCCAAAGTCCGCCCAAAGTTGCATCAGTGAGCGTTACAGTTGAACCAACACAAACAACCGGTGATCCTGAAATTGCTACCGGGTTTGGATTAACGGTTACCGCTGTAGTTACAAAACAACCAGTTGCAGTTAAAGAATATGTAATTGTAGGAACACCTATTGTAACACCAGTTACAATACCTGAAGCAGAACCAACTGTTGCCAGTGAAGTGTTGCTGCTTGTCCATGTACCAGGACCAGAAGCATTACTTAATGTAGTAGTACTGCCCACACAAACATTTGCAGTTCCTGTATTTGCTCCAGGTGTAGGATTAACTGTCATTGCGAAAACACTGAAGCAACCTGTAGCCAATGTATAAGTCATTGTAACGGTACCAGCTGCTACACCGGTAACTACACCAGTACCTGCAACTATTGTTGCTTTTGTAGCATCGCTGCTTGACCAAGTACCTCCTAAGGTAGCATCAATCAAAGTAGTTTGAGCACCAGTACAAACTGTAGACGATCCAGAAATTCCTGCAGGACTTCCGTTAACCGTAACTGCCTGTGTTGCGAAACAGCCGTTAGGTATAGTATAAGATATAGTTACCACACCTGCAGTAAGACCATTTACAATACCAGTTGCAGAACCAACAGTTGCTAAACCAATACTGCTGCTGCTCCAAGTACCACCACCAGTAACATCTGATAATGTAATACTAGCACCTGTACAAACTGCGGTTGGTCCGGCAATTGCACTTGGCGATGGGTTAACTGTTATATTCTGAGTTGCGAAGCAACCAGTTGCTAATGTATAAGTTATATTAGGTGTACCAGTAGCAACACCAGTTACAACACCTGTACCAGCAACCACTGAAGCCAGCGTCGCGTTACTTGAAGACCAGGTTCCGCCCGCTGTTGCATTGGCAAGAGTTGTTGTTGTTCCGGTACAAACAGTGAACGACCCTGTAATCGCAGCAGGGTTATTATTAACTGTCATGGTTGTAACTGCGAAGCAACCTGTTGCCGATATAATATAAGATATGTTGGCATTACCAGCAGCTATACCATTAACTACCCCGGTGGTAGAACCAACAGTAGCAACTGAAGAGTTGTTGCTACTCCAAAGTCCACCACCTGTTGAGTTGGATAAAGTTGTTGGCTGACCGATACATACGGTACTTGAACCAGTATTTGCAGAAGGTGTTGTATTAACAGTTACCGACTGAGTAACGAAACAACTTGTACCCATTGTATAAGTAATGTTAGCAACACCTGCGGTATTACCAGTAACGATACCGGTACCCGCACCGACAGAAGCAACAGTTGCATTGCTTGAAGTCCATGCACCACCGCTGGTTAAGTTACTCAGCGTAGTATTAAGACCTGTACAAACTGTAAACGTACCGGTAATAGCTGATGGGTTCGGGTTAATGGTCATCGCCTGTGTTACAAAACATGCGTTTGCAGTTGTGTAAGTAATTGTAGGCAGACCTGCCGATACACCTGTAACCACACCTGTAGCTGAGCCTACAGTTGCGAGCAAAGTATTGCTACTTGTCCAAACACCACCAGAAGAAGCATCTGACAATGTTGTAGAAGAAGCTACGCAAACATTGTTAGCACCGCTGATCGCACTTGGATTTGTATTAACAGTAATTGGAGAAGTTACGAAACAACCGTTTGGTACTGTATAAGTTATGGTTGGGAAACCTGCAGAATTACCAGTAACAACACCAGAGCCTGCAACTACTGAAGCAAGTGTAGCATTGCTGCTAGTCCATAAACCGCCGCCTGTACCATTCGCAAGCGTTATATTTAAACCCGTACAAACCGCTGTTGGACCAGTGTTTGCAGGAGGTGTAGTATTTACGGTCATTGGCAATGTTGCAAAACAACCTGCAGGCAATGTGTAAGAAATAGTTGGATTGCCCGCCGTAACACCTGTTACAACACCAGTAGAACCAACTGTAGCAACAAGCGTATTACTACTACTCCATGTACCACCAGACGTAGACTCGGATAATGCAGTGGTGTTACCGGTACAAACCAGATTACTTCCTGAAATTGCGTTAGGCGTAGGATTAACTGTGATAGTAGCAGTTGCCATACAACCAGTACCTAATGTATATGTAATAGTAGGATTACCTGCACCAACACCTGTAACAACACCAGTACCTGCAACTACAGTTGCAAGAGCAATGTTACTGCTTGAATAAGTACCACCTGTGGTACCAGAAGCAACTGTCATTGTATTACCAACACAAATAGCACCCGGAACGAAAATAGCGCCTGGTACGGGATTCACGGTAACAGAGATAATTGTATTAGCAGATGTAGTACCATCAGAAACCTGAATCACGAACAAATCTGTACCAGTGTAACCACCTGTAGGATTGTACGTAGTTCCCGACGGAGATATACTCGTACCCGCAGCGGTTGAAAACGGAAAGCCACCTAACGAACCATGCGTCGGATTAGTGACGATAGTCCACGTGTAAGTGCCAGTACCGCCTGATGCAGTGAGCAAAGAATTGATAGAATTCAAACTGGAATTTTGACACACCCCCAGATTTTGTGGAGACCCGCCGTCAAAACCGGTCGCAGCAAAGCTGTTATTGAATAAAACAAACAACATGCAGGTAAAAAAGACCGTTTTCATATTGAAAGTCTTTTTAAAAGTTGTTCCGGCATCTTGTAGTTTGGTGTAAAGATTTCCTGCTATCATAATTCTTTTGCTTTAAAAAAATATAATCAATAACCTGCTTTTATTAACTAGTTACAATCTATAAATTTTGCAATAAACAGTTAAAAAAATGGCGTGTTTAGATACACCATTCCCTACCTGTTTTCACTCAATTTTGCGACTAAGATAGTTTATTTTGTTTTTAAATTGTAGTATCCCCCACTTTTTTTTATACCGACATAGTTTTCCACAATATATATTTATATATAAATGTACCGGCAACCAATAAATGTATTGATTTTCAATCGAAATCGTCCGTCGGATTACCGCCTATCGCCTTCAAAAAAATAGTTATACCAATACGGCATTGTGCCTGAAGAAATAGGCGTTTTCAGTAGTAAAAATGTTAGTATTTGGCTAAAAAAAGTACACCAGAGGCACAGTGAAGGAAGTCACATGAAAATAACCATAATCAACTAATACTGTTAAGGAAATATTGCTTTACGACTGTATCTGCAGCATCAAAAGCATCCTGCTGATTCTCAGCAAAAACCGTGATCCAGTCTATATAATTCTTCCCATCAATCGTAACAACATTCAAAAATTCCTGATCATTGTATGCTTCAGGCTCAAAAAGAGCCGCTGAGATGGCTTTATTATTTTCAAATCTGACTTTGTACTTTTTCATGGG
The DNA here is from genome assembly GCA_903829015.1 of uncultured Bacteroidota bacterium. Lineage (GTDB taxonomy): Bacteria > Bacteroidota > Bacteroidia > Chitinophagales > Chitinophagaceae > Nemorincola. The sequence goes on along the minus strand of CAIKOJ010000130.1, from coordinate 5,324 downwards.
AAAGAAGTTAAATAATTTTCAAATCTACAACGCATCAACATTAATTCTACTTCCTTAACAAATGTCGCAATTTCACATCTTTAAATTGCCTGACGACGGACTTGGTCAATATGGCAAAATGTGAACAAAGCATTGGTAACAGGATGTTTACAAATCAATCCTCGCAGATTGTTTCCTATTTTTGAAGTCAATATGTCTGTAATGCACAATACTTTTAGGTCAACTTCATCAACCAAACGGCTAAAATTCAATTTTGCTGCAACTATAGCGCTCATTGCCCTGTTATTTTCTAATTGTGGACCATCTGAAAATATTCCGGACGTTTCAAAAATCAATGTAGCCCTGAAAACGTACCGGTTCGACAAGGACCTGTATTCTATTGATACAAATCACATAGCTGAAGGCCTGAAACAATTACAAGTAAAGTATCCAGACTTCCTAAATTATTATCTGGATACTGTACGCGAATACCATATAAACGGAAATTTCAGTGATACAGTACGTGGCATCAGAGAAGATTTGAGAGTAGACCTTACTTTTAAAGATTTCCTTCATTTGCAGGACACGATTACGTTGCTGTATCCCGACTCAAAAGAAACTGATGAAAAACTCCTTGATGCTTTCAAGTACGTTCAGTATTATTTGCCGGGATCTGTTGTCCCGCGCATCTTCTACCTGAACATGGGATTAAGTAAATGGCCTACATTTCCGGTAGATAACAACACTCTTTGCATAGGCTTAGATATGTTTCTCGGAGATAACTTTCCGCACTATGCAGCACTAGGTGTGCCGCCATATATGCTCAGCCATACACGTAAATCTTATATCCCTGTATCATTGATGCACACTTACTATCAGCTCATGCATCCCTTTGCGCCCGATGACAAAACACTGCTCGATCTAATGCTGCAGCGTGGTAAAGAACAATACTTTCTGCACAAGGTACTACCCCACACTCCCGACTCCGTTTTATTTGGTTTTACACAAGTACAATTGAAATGGTGCGAAGAAAACGAAGCAGTTATTTACAACTACTTTATTCACGGCAACTTACTGTTCAACAAAGATCCTCAGAATGTGATGCCCTATGTAGTTGACGGTCCGTTTGCGAGAGGTCTGGAAGACCCTAGCCATGAAGTAAAATTCTCACCGGGCAACATTGGCACCTGGCTCGGTTACCGCATCGTACAGTCATACTTCAGTCAGTACCCTGCAACAACATTAAAGGAATTATTGACTAACAGGCACGACCCTTCGCGTTTTCTCGATTCGGCAAAATACCGCCCGAAGTAGCTATTGACAGCCTTATTATTTGATTAAAACCTTTGATTTTCGAATTCAATCTACCGTGAACCAATTACCAATTTTACAATTACCAAGTTGAATAATATTTTTAAGGTGAACATTTATCTTTTAAAATGTTATTTTTGACCCCCTTCGGAATAATTTTTCCTTGCCATTATGCAAGTAGCTTTTATCACTGAAGATTGTTTACTACCAACGTTAAAGTAAAAAATGTCAGTATCATACCAAATAAAATTACCCCAGTTCGAAGGACCATTTGATCTGCTCCTCTTCTTTATTGAGCGCGATGAACTGGACATATACAACATACCTATCGCTAAAATAACAAACGACTTCCTCAGTTACATTCATTCGCTCGAGGCACTGAACATTGAACTTGCAAGTGAGTTTATACTGTTTGTTTCTACACTGATGCGCATTAAAGCAAAAATGCTTTTACCGCGCAAAGAACTGGATGCGCAGGGAAATGAAATAGACCCAAGGCAGGAACTGGTAGATAAGATACTTGAGTACAAACGTTTCAAAGAGGCTTCTGAAGTGATGATGGTAATGGAAGCTGACCGGCAGATGCAACAGAAGCGTGGCAACATACACGCTGAGATGGACACGATCAGTGAAACATACTCTGAAGGCACTGAGATTCAGAATGTGACAATGTACAAACTGCTGCAGGCATTTGAAAAAGTGATCAAAAAATTCAATGATCGTAATGCCAAGCCACAGCACGTAGTTGTTAAATACAATTACAGCCTCGAAGGACAAAGAACTTTTCTTATGGAACACCTGAAAACCAATAAGAAAGTTGCCTTTGATGTACTATTTGCTATGTGCCAAAACAGGATCCATGCGATCTTCACCTTTCTGGCAATGCTCGAACTTATTCAGCAAAAATTCATGGGCATACTTATCGGAACCGGCAGAAATAATTTCATAGTAGAATGGGTAAATCCTGACGAACCTGCCGAACAACCGACGACGGAAACCGGCAATGAAGCACCAGAAGCTGATAATCTGGCACAATAATTGTACTATATCTCATAGGTACACAAGTACCACGAAATACCCCAAAGGAGCTGTCGGACAGTATCACCAGGGGTTTTTCATTTTTAGGTGGTTCTATCACCTTGGAGCTTCGGTTGGCAATATGTAATTTAGCCCAATGAGCCTTCCTCAACCTAAAAATCCGCTACACGGCGTAACTCTGGAGATGATACTTAACCATCTTGTGCAACAGCATGGTTGGGAATACATGTGCGAACGTGTGAGAATCAATTGCTTCTACGAAAACCCCAGCATTAGTTCAAGTCTTAAGTTTCTGCGCAAGACACAGTGGGCCAGAAAAAAAGTGGAAGATCTGTATCTGGAAAGTATTCAGGAATAGCGCCATGCGGAACAATTTCCGCAAACACCCTCTTTTCAAGGGATATCTTTTATATGTTTACATCCAATTTCAGAAATGAAGAAAGCGTTGATTCAAATGCACCTCGCCGTTTTATTGTGGGGTTTTACCGGAGTATTAGGCAGGGCTATTTCACTCGATGCACCAGTGCTGGTGTGGTACAGAATGTTGCTAACAGCAGCGTTTATGGCCGGCATTCTATTCTATAGAAAAGAATGGGTTCCGGTAGAACGTAAAGATGTAAAACAACTGGCTATAGTGGGCATTCTTATGGGGCTGCATTGGGTAGGCTTTTACGGTGCAATTAAATTTGCGAATATTTCCATTGCGTTAGTCTGTTTATCCACCGCCAGTATTTTCACCTCACTGCTCGACCCTCTTGTAAATGAAGGTAAGCACGACTTTACTGAAATGTTACTGGGGTCCTTTGCAATTGCCGGAGTGTACCTGATTTACCGTTTCCAGCAGTTTTACGGACTGGGAATAGCTTTCGGTATAGCGGCTGCAATACTCAGCTCTGTATTCACAGTACTCAACAAAAAGATCGCCAATAAGTACCCTGCCCGCACAATGGTATTTTACGAAATGTCGACAGGATGGGTATTTATCTCTTTGCTCCTGCCCTTTGTTTTTTACTACTTGCCCGCTACGAAATTCATTCCAAACGCACCTTCAGTTGTAGGTAGCGCATGGAATCATAACGACTGGCTTTGGCTGGTAATATTAAGCCTTTGCTGCACAGTGTGGTCGCAGTCTCTGGCATTAAACGCTTTGAAGAAACTCACTTCATTCACTGTCACATTATCTGTGAATCTCGAACCAGTTTATGGTATCATACTCGCATTCCTGTTTTACAACGAGAACCGCGAGATCATTTTCAATCAGGGCACTGATGATCTCAATTGGGGTTTCCTTGGTGGCATGGGCTTGATCCTGTTGTCTGTTGTACTGCAAATGCTTCGCCTGCTGAAACCTCGCTTTGCTGCAGCGGGTTACATCAAAGAAAAAGGTGGAATAGATTGATTTGAAAGTGCTATTAAAGATGCAATGTTCAAATCAATTCATCAACACAATTTTCCTGGTAAGCACACCTGCCTCTGTAGAAATCGATACAAAATAAACACCATTTGGTTGTCCCGAAATATCGACCGTTGTGGTAGCTGACTGAATATAACCGGAGAAAACCCACCTGCCCATTGTATTGTAAATCTCGATGTTACCGTTAGAAACATTTTCAATTGTAACCGCAAACTTTCCGGTTGTGGGGTTGGGGAAAACCTGACAGGTTTGATCTAGAGTCACATTGTTTACTACTGTTGTATAATGGGCTATTTTTCTGATCACTGAATTACCTCCGTCTGCAATAAAAATGTCGTCCGAATCATTTACAAATATTGCAGTTGGTCCGAAGAAAGTTGCATTTGTTGCAGGCCCACCATCGCCCGAATATCCTGTGCTGCCGTTGCCCGCAATCGTTGAGATATGCCCATCAGGCACTATTTTTCTAATTACATTGTTTCCGAAATCTGATACAAAAAGATTGCCGTGGCTATCCATAAATACGTTATTAGGATTCCTAAAACTAGCTGCTGTTGCTACTCCTCCGTCGCCGCTATAACCTGATATACCAGTGCCCGCAAAGGTGCTGATTAAACCGGTATTTACGTCGACCTTTCTGATACGATTATTACCGAAGTCTGCAATAAAAATATTACCTGAAGCGTCAACACACACGCCTTTAGGGTAAGACAATTTAGCGGCAGTTGCAGCATTGCCATCGCCTGAATATCCCGAAATAGTATCACCCGCAACTGTGCTCATTAAACCGGTAGCCACCTTAATTTTTCTGATACGACTATTTCCTTTATCTGCTATATAAATGTTGCCGGAATTGTCTACACAAATACCTGCCGGTTGATTCATTTTTGCGGCAATTGCAACTCCGCCATCACCTGAAAATCCTGCGCTTCCTGTACCTGCCATTGTTGACACCAATCCCGTTATTTTGTCAATCTTTCTTATTGTATGATTGTACTCTTCGCTGATATACAAATTGCCCGCCGCATCTATACACATTCCATTTGGATTATTGAATTTCGCATTCACAGCAATACCGCCATCTCCACTGTAACCAGGCACCCCACTTGTATCGCCAATAGTGAACAATGAATCGTGGCTATCGATTCTGCGTAGCCTGGAGTCGGCATAGTCGGCAACAAATACGTTGCCGTAATTGTCGGCACACACACCAGCAGGCGCAGCCAAAGAATAGTTTGTAGCAGGCCAGCCATCACCTATATATTGAGTAACACCATCCCCTGCAATTGTTATTATATTTCCCTGGGCAGATGCCTTGGCATTAATTAACAGCAACAATAATACAGGCAAAAAAATGCGCTTCATCTTAACGAGGTTTTAATTTAATTGATTGAGTAATTGCCCAATATACAAAATGCTCTCAAAGAGAGCATTTTGTTGTACAACTTGCGTTATAAAATACTAGTTAGCCAAAGTAATCTTTTGGATGAATTTACCAGAAGTTCCCTTTAGTGCCAGTGTATAAATTCCTGATGGCTGTCCGGCAAGACTGAAGCTTCCGTTTTGTCCGTCAGCATTTCCT
>CAIKOJ010000129.1 GCA_903829015.1 uncultured Bacteroidota bacterium | reverse complement strand
TTGCTTTTTCTTCAGCACGTAAGGAATAAGTCATCTGTTCTTTGGCTGCTACCTCATTTTTTCGGGCCTCTTCTGCAGCTTGTTTTTCAATAATTGCAGAATCACGCGAATTTTCAGCACTTTTTTAGAATTAGTCGCCTCTATTTGTGCACTAAGTGCAATAGATTTGTCACGTAGCGCCTCGTTTTTGGCAACATCTGCATTTCTTTTCTCTTCTTGTGCTACTTGTGCAGATTCGAGTGCTTTTCTTTTCTCTTCGTCGGCGACTTTTTCGGCTAATTTGGCTATTTCTGCTTGTTTTTGTGCCTTTATATGCGCGTCTTTAGCCTTTAAATATAAAGCACTTACCACCAGTAATACTGCAATTGAAATGATAATAATGATTGTATTTCGCCTTCTGTAGCTACGGATTTCCTCTTTTTGAGCATTTTCCTTGGCTGCTATCTCATCGCTAAAGCTCTTTTCGCTGGCATCTATGTAATGCATAGCACTATCAAAATCACTGTTATATCTTTTGGCCCATGCCTTCGTTGGTTTTTGCTCTTTTCGCCAATTGATCGCCAAATTCAAATCAGGTGGACGCAGATAACCTGTACTTCCGCTCGCAAATCGTACAGAGGCTCCCACAAGCCTATTGTACATTTCAACGGATTCCTTTTCTGATTTCATCCATTCGTAAAGGTACGTCCATTGATTAAAGATGTTTTCATTGTAAATGCTTAAAATGTGATCCTCCGAAAACACTTCGTGTAGGTTGGTATCCACGGTAGTTAGTACGATTGGCATCGTTTCTAAGAATTGTCTTGGCGCCGTGGTAAATGGCAGAAGCAGGCGAAACAGGTCTTCCTTGCCTACGCTTGAAATAAATCCAATATTTTGAATTTTTTCGGAATTTCTGACCCCTTTGGTAGGGCTTAGTACTGTTATAGACCTGAATATTCGTTCAATACTTGCTTTGTCGTCCAATGGCAAAGATTCGTAATGCGCCTCGAGATCTTTTGAAAAGCATTGTTCAAGTCCTCCAACAGCTTCTATATCCTGTAATTCAATGATTTTAGACCCCTGCTTTTCAATGTTTTCAAAACACTTGTATAACAAAAACTGCAAATTGGGCAGTTTTCGCAGATCACTTCCAAAATCCTTCTGTAACTGGTCTATTGCGGTCGGACTAGCAGTATACCCCATAGAAGCTAATGGAGAAGTAATAATATCTTTCAACTCTGTAGTCCGAAATCTTGGGATAAGATAATCCCGCTGATTGATCTCTTCCCGAAGACGTTTGAACTGTGAAAGATCGCCCAAAAACTCAGATCGAAGTGAGAAGATGATATAAATAGCTGCATCGGGTGTGAGAGATGCCCTCAGCAGATTATTCAGATAAGAATTCTGCTCATTGTTTTCTGATATTCCGTCGGCATAGTTATTATGGTATTGGAAGAGGTCCTCTAATTGGTCTACAAAAATCAGTAAATTTTTTTTTCCAGCAATGGGCGAACTCAAATAGGCATCAATAATACCTGTATTGGTTTCACGCATCATGTTTTCAATGCGAAGACTGGTTTCTGGCGTTGTTTTAACGGTCGGATCAAGAATACCATGCCCGGCGAGGGCATAAGCTAAATTTTTGATAGGCGAACGACCAGGTCGTGTC
>CAIKOJ010000128.1 GCA_903829015.1 uncultured Bacteroidota bacterium | reverse complement strand
CGTACGCGTCAGCCGTTTGTTCCCCGTCGCGCATCAGTGCACTGACGGGCATGAATGTAGCACGTCATGGCGTCACCAATTGGACACTGCAGCGAGACAAGGGACCTGACGGCAAACACCCTACCCTCACATTACCTGAATGGCCTCTCAACGGTTTCAGTCCTTCTTCAGGCATACCACGAACCGTCAGTGGCACCACATTACCACAACTCTTACGTGATGGCTGCTTACCGCAATCACGCCGGAGGCCTCACTAAAAGCCCCGAGCAGATCGAAAAGACCTACAACAATATTTTCGGTTTCTACATTACCATGAACAAGTACCTTGGATATAAATACGACGCCTTGATGAAACAAAGGCTGTTTGAAATGACCAAGACCCGGCTTATATACGGTTCCAGAGAAAAGAAGGGACTGGATAAACTGAAACACTATTTCAAAACAATGCCCAACTATATCAAATACTCTAAAAGCTTTAACCTGAAAGAGTTTATGTACTACCATGCCATGTTATTCTTCCCATCTCTGCTCAGGAAAATAAAGGCATAGCATTAGAAAAATTCCAGAACATTTTTTTGTTTCATCTTGAACAGCTTTTCCGAAATATTCTTCAGCGGCTGAAAATTATTCTTCTTCAGATCGCTGTATAGAAAAGAATTTGGCAAGCCAAAATACCAGGATGGCACCTCTCCGGTAGAACTGACCGTGAATTGTTTGGAGCAAAGCAGGTCGACACTTTCCAGCAGTACATCTCTGCCCAGCAGCAAATTCGCTAGTTGGATATCAACAAAGTTGACGGCGGAAGTCGCAAGTTGCTTCTGAAGCACTATTGCGCCCGTATCCAGTGTCTCATCGATCAGGTGGCAGGTTACACCAATCTTGTCTCGCAGACCATAAACCATGCACCAGAATGTTGATTCTATTCCCCTTATTTCTGGTGCAATACCATGATGCAGATTGATCGTTGCCATTGTCGACAAACCAAAGGTATTCTGCTTCAGTATCCCGGCACCGGCTTGTATCAGAATATCCGGCTTCAACTCATTCAGGAACTGTACACTTTTCTCATCATTCACAGCATCAGCATATCCAGACCGGAACTCAGTGCGTTTTAAAGCCTTTGTATTTTCAAGCAATCGCCTATCCAATTGTTTCAGATCCCTTCCAAAATCAAACCTACCATCGTCAAAACGCCATTCGCCGTATACCTTCTTTAGTCTGTCTACTAGCCCGATTCGTGGTTCCGGTTTACCGGCAACATATAAAAACGAATAGTTGTGCTCCGGTCTGCTATGCACCAGATGACTGATATTCAGTTCGCTTGTAGCATTCAGCTTTTCGGAAGTGTAGAAGCAAATGTTCATTGGTGCAGGATTTTATACACCATAGTATGCGTGTTGCCCATGTTGGGATACAGCCCTGTTCTGTCGTATGTAAAGTCACGTTTCCCTGCATCACCAAACCGGTAGTCCACAACAAACTGTTGTGTAATGCCCTGCTGTAGAAGAGTGTCATTAAGCCGCTCCGTATAAGAACCATCGGGGAAGCCGATGGAAGCAACCTCTTTCTGAGTAACGCCTTCAAGATAGTTTTTTGAACGGCCTACCTCAGCTGCAGCATCTTCATTAGATAGAGAGCCCAGATTATTGTGATAGAAGCCGTGTGAGCCAATGGTAATGTTCTCGCTCTGTGCAGCAGTCTTTATTTGTTCGTCGGTCATTAACTGCCAGTAGTCGTTCAGCTGTTCATCCTTTGTAAAATCATAGATAGCCAGCAACTGATCCATAATCAATGCCTTTTCATCATAGCCGCTATGCTCGCTGGCACGTATATAAGCAGGCAGTGTAAGGCTGCCATCCTCGCTTGTAAACTCATCATGGCGCAAAACAAAATCCATACCACCTACCGTGACTTTACTTTTCTTTTTGCCGTGGTGGGCAACAATATCTACCGCATCTGCCCATAGCACCTTCTTCTCCACACTATTGAGTCCGGTTACAAAAAAATAAGCATGAACACCGTATTTATCCAGCAACGGCAAAGCATAATTGTAATTATTAGCGTAGCCATCGTCAAAGGTTAGTACGAGATTTGGCTTATCTGCAGCATAATTCCCGTTGGCAAGCGCATCAGCGTTCAATATATTGAAGTGCTTCTTAAAAGAAACAAGGTGTCGCTCAAATGTATTTTTACCAAAGAACCTCTGATTGTATATAGTATGCTCATGCTTGTCGATCCCATGATACATCACAATGATCAGGTTTTTGTGAGAATCCTTTGCATACACACCTCTATCGATCAGCTTGTGTTTCACTAGCTTCCTTACAGTTCTTATCTTAAAAAGGATACTCATTCCAACTTGATTGTCTTGAACCGAATAGAAAGTTTTACCTGTTAAAGATACATAATTTTGCACCGCCTTATTTTCAGCATTTTCGTATTTTTACAGCAATGCGCGTCTGGGCTTTCCCTTCATTTTATCCATACAATTTTCCCGGCATGACTAATGCCGGAATTTTTGCTCACCGGCAATATCAGGGCCTGATAAAAAACGGAGCCGAACTCACAGTTATTGTTCCTGTGCCTTGGAGCCCACCTGCACCCATTGCATCACTCCATCCGGAGTGGAAACAATTTGCCGAAATAGGATATCCGCTCCAAAGGGTTTATGATGGCATTACCGTTTACCACCCGCGGATTTCTAATTTCAAACCCAGCAGGCTGGTCAGAAAATCTTATGCAGAACGTTTCATAGATTGCGTGGTTCAATTCTTCAAAGAACATAAAATCACGCTCGATCCCACAAAGGATATCTTTTACTCGCAGTGGCTGCCCGGATCAGCATTGGTACAGCAGGCTGCACACAAACTCGGCGTAAAATCAGCTATACTATCTATTGGCGATGATGTAGCCCTTTGGCCAAACAGCAGCGAAGCCAACCTCAGGCAGTTTGATAAAGTATTTACAGAAGCTGATCTCCGTTTTGCCTGTGCAAAATACCTCGGCAACCAATCAAACAAACTTATAGGTAAGAATCTCCCGTTCACAATGGTTGGCTGGGGTGTGAATTACGACCTGTTCAAACCGGCAACCATAGCCGAAAAGAAAGAGCTGCGTGTACAATATTCCATACCCGACGATAAAGTTGTGGTGCTGAATGTGGGCACCGCCGGTATCAGAAAAGGATGGCTGGATCTGTTTGATGCTCTTGCAGAAGTGAAGAAGACAAACTCCAATTTCCTGCTGGTGGCAGTATTCTCCGGCACACCTGAACTTGATTTCAATCAGGAAGCCGCAAAGCGCGGATTGACAGATCACCTGCTTAGTCTGCACGATCAGCCTCCTGCCATCTTAAATAAGCTCTATAATCTTGCCGATATTTTTTGCTTGCCTTCACATGCCGAGGGTATGGCCAATGTAGTAATAGAAGCTATGTCTTCCGGTATTGCTGTTGTTACCACTACTGTTGGCGGCCACCCTGAGATCATTGAAACCGGAGTGAACGGAATTCTGGTACCACCACAGCAGCCAGCTGTTTTAGCCGAAAGTTTGCTCACCGTGATCAACGATGAACACTACCGGCAAAAGCTAGGCATTGCCGCCCGTGAATTTATAGTAACTAAATGGGGCAATTTCACAGACAATGCCAAGGTACTCTATGACCATTTCACCGAAGCGTTGAAGAAATAAAACGCTCTCTACCACTATTAAAATTGCACTTCAATACTAATGCCCGCTGCTACACCAGGAAGAAATTCGTATCGGTCTGATTGGTAAATGGCACCAGCTTCTGTCCGTCAAATACGTTCACCTTGTATCCAATACCCCTCATAAAATCAAGCGTTTTGTCGCGCATCTCATTCGTCCAGAGTTCGCAGTAGATGATTGGCTTATGCTTCTGTAGCAATTCCTTTCCTCCCCTGAACACATAGTATTCGAAATTCTCCACGTCAATTTTTATTGCAGATATTTTAGGCAGATTCTTTAACTCATCAATGGCATCCAGCTTTTTCACCGGCAGTGTGAACACTGCGCCCTTGTTCCACTCACTGTCATCATTTTCTTTAACAACATGGCTCAATCCCTGCATCTTCATATTGTCTATCACCGGCAATACCATATCTATCGATCCGTCCTCTTCACCCAGTGCAGTTTCAAATAATTTCACATTGCCTGGCTTGTAGTAGTTGAGTATTCGTTTCAACGCTTTTATATTGTCAGGTATCGGCTCAAACGAATAGATCATGCACTTATCCAGCTTCCGTGCCAGCGAGATTGTCATGATACCAATATTAGCACCGATATCCAGAACCACACCCTCATTGGGGATCATGTTCAGAAAATGAACAAACTCCCGCTCATGCCGGTTTGCTTTCAGTTGCCTGATCCAAAAAATAGAGAACAGAAACAGATAGTTATTGAATCCAAGTACCTTCTGTAGTAAAATTTTGATTGCCTTTTTCAATGCTCTTTGTTTAAAATTATTTCCACTTAAATGTAGAACAAATGTTCTTAAAATCGCAACACTCCGTCCTGCTCTAATTCAGAATAAGTAAGCCAATTCTTAACAGACTGTAGTTGCGTCCATAGTGTTCACAGCTTTATAAATCTCCTTCACACTATTTTCCCAGGTGTGCGACGCTGCAAGTTCCACCCGCTTCTTTTGCAGTTCTTCACAATCTTCCGCTATCGCTTTGTCTATCAACGATACATATTTTTCTTTTGAACTACCAAGGTAGTTATGATCTGCAAATATGCTCATTGCCTCTGTACTCGTTGCCACAACAGGTTTACCCATTGCCAGATACTCGTCTATCTTCCTCGGATAATTTCCTATAGTCACCTGATTCACCAATTGCGGATTCAGGCATACATCAAACGCATTAATGTAAGCGGGCAAAGCATCAGGCGGCTTTGACCCCAGAAAATGAACGTTCTCCAAACTATGTAGCCTGCTGTTCCTGAAGTCATCATCTTCAGGTCCCACTAGCACGAAACTCATTGCAGGTTTGTGCTCTGCAACATACGCTATAAGTTCAATGTCTAGCCTGTTGGTCTGCAATACGCCTACGTAACCTATAATTGGGTGCTGTATTCCCTGCATATCAGCCGGCATCGATGAGCCTCTCTGAGTTGTAAACATGCTCAGGTCGCAACCCTGCCCCACGTTGAAAGACATGGGATTATACTTCCTGCAGTAATTAGCCAGATAGGAAGAATTGGCGACACACAGATCACTTTTTGCGATCAGCAGTGGCTCCAGCCTTTCGCCGTGAAATTTCCAATAACCATCCGCGATCATATAATCGCGGGAATAGTAAATGCTCAAAGCGGGTTGCAGAAATTCCTTCAGATAAAACGACCCGAAAATATCATTGTCATTAAAGAGTATGATGTTCCGGAATCCCAGTTCATCAACCGCCTGCCGTATAGATTGGGCATAAAGTCTGTTATTCCGTTTATTTAGCAGATTGTAAACCGGAGCCGCTTTGATCCTATTGATAGACTCTACAATGCAGGATGGATAAAGATTCCACAAATTGGGTTGAATTGGCACCAGACCCTTTTCATTACCATTGATCACGGCCAGGCGTTTCTTAACCCTCGGCTCATTTTTATCCCTGATCAGTGTGAAACGGTTCAGCGCTCCATTTACATACAGTACCCTGTTGTGCTTGCTAAACTCCAGCGCAATATTTCTGCAGTTACTGCCTATGCCTTCATCCCAGGGCTGCTGGCCTACTATTACTATGTCCCTGTTTTCTATAAGGTCATTTGATTGCATGCAGTTCTCCGTTTTGTTGTTGATCAATACGCATCACCACACCAATCAGTGCGATCACCAAATAGAAGTTTACATTTGAGGGGTACTGCACTAGTGCCTCCTGCGGATAGTTGCCAATATTGAACGCAAAGATCACCAATATAAAACCCAAAGTGTAAGACTTCAATTCCGGGTCTTTGATCACGTAGTAATTATTGATGCCGGTCTTGAGTACAATAAAAATAAGCAGGCACAGAAGGAACAACCCAATCCAGCCATTCTCTACCGCTACCCTTACATATCCGCTATCTGGCGGGAAGTTGGCAAGATAGGAACCCGGTGAGAACTTCTGTCCCCAAATACCTGTAGCCCCCAATCCACCACCCATAGGATGTGAAAGTATAAACGGCTGTATCTTTTTCTGATTGTTCTTTCTTAGATTGAACGACGCATCATCCGATGGCTTAAACGCACTCTGAAAACGATATAATGTATTGTTGGAAGTGGGCACAAAAATCAGTGCGGCAAACAATGCTGCGCCCACTATTGCCACAATCAGTATTTTCTTACTGTACCTAAGCACCCCATACAGCAGCAGCCCCACCGGCATCAACACATATGCACCCCTTGTGCCCGAAAAAAGCATGGCGTACATGTAAATAAAAATAAGCCCTCTCAATATCCATTTGTTTCGTTTAGATACCGGACCGGTAAGTATACCAATGCAAAGAAGGGCACTCACCACCATGGTATACGCAAAAACAACCGGGTCTGAAAATATAGAAAACTTACGCCACACCCCTGCTATAAACAACAACTGTGCAATATTCGGGTCTGAATGCAGATAGGCATCTTCAAAAGAAGTGAACCCTATATACTGCTGCTTAAACGCATACAATGCTACAAACAACGCGAGAGCGAGCCATAATTTGATTATAAACCTCACAACTTCTTTGGTGCGGATATTGTACAAGAATACAAAGTACATGATCATGATCACGGCCACGCTGCGCACGGTATATAGCCACGCCATCCTCGATGCAGCCGATGGGTTGCCCACTTCCAAGAGATTATAAACGATCCATATCAGGATCATTGTCGTGATAGGGCCCTTAAACATGCTCCAGTCCTTCTTCCGTTTCTGGTTCACAAATATCCCCAGCAGAAACAACCCCTCCATGCCATCCATTACTGTACCCAACGGAAAGTTCACTCCCAGCTTTAATATATACAGCAGGAAATAAGACATGATCATGAACACAGTGATGCCAACCACAGGATAAGCAATGATTGAATAAACCGCCGGAATACCAATAATAACCACTATTACTATAATCCCGAATTTCATACCCACCGATGCAATGCCTGCTGCCACAAGCGCACACAACAGAAACAGCAGCACATATCCGGTCTTGTTGTTCAGCATGTCGATCAGAAAAAATTTCCGCAGCGCCCTTGCTGTCGAACGGGATTTTTCTGCCGTAACCGGTATGACCATTTTGTTGTTCATTACAAAAACAGCAGTTTTATAAAAAAGTAAAATACCCCGGCAAACGCAATCCCAAGAGCCACCTTTCTGGTGATCTCCTCTGTGCGTTTTCTCTTGCGCTCCAAAGCCTCCTGTTCCTTTTTATTTAACAAAGCCATGCGGTTACTTTTGTTTGGGATCAGCTTGTGTGGCACTATGCCTGGTGGCCACCGATATCTGGTTAGCCTTTTTGATCTTCATTAGCGCCAGCACCTGGAAAAATATAAATTTCGGTATTCCCCACAACGAATCATAAATTTCATTACCTGGTTTTGCATGCATCAACGCAATGAAAAAACTTGCAACAAAACAAACAAACCCGGCAAACCAAACCAACAACGCTGTCAGACTCACAAACAGACTTGCAAAGGCAAACTTTGCAGACAGAAGCAGAAAGATAAATAATGGCGGTCGAAGCAGTATAATCCCAAACAAGATCCTGTTCCAGTCGAAATGGATAATACCTTTAAAGAGCAGCACGAATCCATACCTGAAATAACGGAACCACGTATTGATCCAACGGGCTCTTTGCTTTACCAACTGATCAGAAGCCGCAGTTTTCTGGTCATACACTATCGCCTTTTCTGTAAATGCGATCCGGTACCCCCTCTTTACTATTTCCATCTGCAGCACTTTATCAAAGCCTGCCCCGGTCACATCCCTGTGTTCAAGACATTCTCTGTAGAGTGATGTTTGAAATGCCATCCCCGATCCGGCAAGCGTTGCCGAAGAGCCTATCCTGAAAAGAACCTCCCCATCGTAAAAGTGATAGTAAATATCACGGGCAGCATCCAAACATGCATACATAGTATCGAGGTTCTTTGCCTTTCGCAATCCCTGCACTGCCGAAAACCCCTTACTGAAATAGACATTCAATTCATTTAGGTATTCGGGATCAACTAGATTATCTGAATCAATAATGGTGAGCAATTCGTGTTTCCTTACAAAATTATTGATGGCATAAAAGTGCGAACGGGTATTGCTGCCAAGTGTTTCAGGTGGTCTGAGTACAACAATTCTTCTATCAGTGAAATGCAGCTCCGATATATCGCATTTGTCTGCTACTATGTACACCATATAATTGGTGTAATTAAGTTTCAATATCGACTCTACAACTGAGGGCAGCAATGTGGTCTGCTCATACGCCGTTACAATTATGGCGTAGTCATACTTATTTCCGGTTGCAGTTTTGTTGGTTGCTCTTGGTTTTCTGATTATCAGATACAACAGAAATAATAAAAAGGGTAAAAAGAGATTGTATCCTATAAGTATTTGCAGGATAATCCAGATGTCTTTAAGAATTTCTGCAGCTACTTCCATTGTTTGTTTCTCTCTTGAGCCGATATATCCCTCAGGTACCGTGCACTTTTACTTAGTCATTTTATTCAATATCCACCCAATGAATCTACCCTCTATCGACTTCAGATATAGTATCTGCTCTTTCATATCGTGGGTGATGCTCTGATTAGCCTCGTACACGCACAGCACTCTGTCTGCCACTACTATCCATTCTTTCGATTGGTTGAGTGTTGAAAGGGCAGATGCCTCTATGAAGATAATATCGAACACATCTTTCAATTCCAGCATTCTTTGTTCGATCTGAGCCTCTGTATTAATTTCAAACAGCGATACGTCCATACCCTTGTTACCAAGTACGCTTACACTTCCGTCTGCAACCAGTTGCTCTGCCTCCAATCGTCCCATCAGGTAGTCTTCAATATAATATTTCGGCTGGGTCATAGTAGTTATTTCCGGGTTCAGGAAGTTACCATCAATCAACAGCACTTTTTTATTCATCACCTGAAAGGCACTTACCATGCTCAGCGCTATGAGTGTCTTTCCTTCGCCCTCTTCCAGACTGGTTATTACCAGATTCCGTGCTCCCATCAATGCCATATTGATCTCAAAACGGGTAGAGCGCACCATCTTCTTAAATTCTATGTTTACGGGAGGTGTAGCACTCGCAGGTTTCAATGTCTGCAGGTCTGCATTAACGGTACCTATCATCTTTTTCACGCCGGTATTAATGCTGCTCGGCGTGTCTATACTCCACAGTTTCTGTATATCCAGAAATGAGGTCTTGATCATGGGCAACGCACCGAGCACCCGCTCGTCTGTTTTATTCACCAGATCATTTGCACTCTTGATCGAATCATCCAGATAGAAAAGAACAAACAACACAAACAGATAAAGAATAAAGCAAACAACTCCGCTCATGACCACCAGTACCAGTTTCTTTGAAGGCAGCTTTCCTCCCGGCAACGCCTGCTCTATCACTTTGATTGGTACAGTTGAATTTAACTGCATGGCACTCTGGTTATACCTGTTCAGCAATTCCAGATACTCCCTGCTCACAACCTCTCTATCAGCCTGAAACGATTGTATCGCTGCCTCATTTGGTGCCAGAGACTGTAGCTTATAGTTCAGATTGCCTATTGAGTTTTTATAAGACCTCATACTGCTCCTGGCCAGTTCTCTGTCCATTTCCAGTTTCAGCTTTTGTGTGATCAGACTCTCCTTGGTATGCAGCGGATTAACAATGTACTTATCTGTAGACTGGTTGATCTTTTGTGCCAGCACATCTTTCATGGCGTCTACCTTGGCCTTGATGGCCGGATCAAAATTACTCCTGTTGTACTGATCATTCAGTGCATTAAGCTGCTGCTCAGTAGCTGTGATCTCCTGATTGATGAGTGCCAGTCTGCCCTCTATATACTGCTTTTCCTGGTCACTAAATTTAGCATCAATAGCGTTGATAGCCCCTGTATTTGACTCGACTTCTTTTTCCGCCAGCTGCAACCTGGTCTCAAAATCAGATATCTGGGCATATATGCTCTTGGTCTGGTCGCTGATGTTCAGTACCCTGTTTTGAACCTTGTAATTCTTCAGCTTATCGATTAATGTATTCAGCGAATCTTTCTTCTGCTGCATAGTGTTCCGAAGAAATTCAGTCGCTTTCACTTTACTCTGCTGCGTAATAAAAGAATAGTAACTGATGAAATCCTTGCAAAGCGTATTCACCACAAATGCCGACATTAACGGATTGTCCGATTCGAAATAAACATCGATAAAATCACTCGTCTCAACCCTGTATATTCTTACCTTGTCCCTGAGCGATGCGTAATCATACTGCATTGACTTTATTAGTTCATTCAGTCCTTTCTGATCATTATCTGCCAGGTACAATGACTGCTTCTGGTTATACATTTTCGTGTAAACCTCTACCGCATGTTTTCTGGCTTCCTCATTCAGATCCTTCATTAGCTTGCTGGGCTTTCTGAATGGCTCACTTGTTGTCAGGTCGTGCAGAATAAGCTGGTATGACACCTGGTCAAATACTACCTTCAGCTGCATGATCTGTGTTACGTTACTAAATGTCTGATTGATCTTGTCCTCACCCATTCCCGTCTCTCCACTCAGCAACTGCTGAGCTAACTGGGTACCCGACCCTGCGGTCAGTCCGGCAGATAATCTCGATTGAGATGCATAAATATCAGGTTTCTTCCTTACCAATATAAAGGTAAGTACCATTGCCAGTATGGGTATAACTATTAGCCCATACTTATGCTTTTTCAGAATCTTAATGAACCTGGTAAATTCCATTATTTGATGGTTTCAAGTTTTGCTCCTATGATCTCTTCCAGGTTGCTTTTTGCCAGCAGATAAGCTCCTTCAGTTTGTATTTTAGATTGCACGCCCGCAGAGTATGCTGTCAGGCCTTTATTATAATTTTCAAATGTCTCCTCTCCTTTCTCAAACTTATATTTCAGGTCCTTTATCGAGCTCTCTATATGCTGCAGATCTTTTGTTTTCCAATTCAGTAGTGCCTGAGTCTGCACATACATAAAATACCGTTGCTGCACCTGCGCCTCAATACTCAATGTATATTCTTCCTGTCCCAGTTTTGCCAGTGCAACCTCCTCCTTTGCCGCCTTTACCATACCGGGCTTTTGCAGAATAGACCCTATACTCAATGAAAAACCAGCCTGAAAACCGCTAAGAATACTATTGTTTGCCGACGTGGTATTATTAGTGCTACTTGGATTATACAGGTATATGAATGACAAAATGTTCAACCAATCCAGCTTGGCTTTCGACACATTCATCTTCGCAATCTTTATGGTATGGTCGTAAACCTTCATTTTCGGATAGTTCACTTTTGCAGCGGCAATCAACTTCTCTAAATACGGATAAGACACATCAGTCAACATAGACTCCTGAGCCTTAACCTCTTTACACGACCACAAAAACAAAATGAAGAATATATATCTATAAACCATTGGCAATATTATTGCATTAAAGACAATCGAATATAAACTGTCCAGATACTTTAACGCATTCTAAAAATACCACTTTTTGACAGGTACATTCTAAAAAAGTTATCCACACAGCTGTTAAAACATTGTTTAGCAACAATTTGCAAAGTAATATTTATCAAATATCATTTTATCACTTTGATTATTTTGCTTGCAGTTGGGTAGAAAAATTATACTTACTACCTATAGGTATAATGCAAATACAACCAGCTTCTATTTGCATTATGGGCAGCTCAGTTCATTTTAATAAAATAGTATTATTTTTAACTCTTAATCCGGATCACTTCCGGATTTCCAATCTCAACAGAATTATGTCGGCATCGAGTTTTATTAAAAATAATCCCAAACTAAAAAAGCTCGTACACCGACTCATAATTCCAAAAAACGAAGCCCGGCCCAGAGAATGGGTAAAATTGTTTGTCAATCCGTTCGTGCACACTCAGAAAAAAGGATCTGTAATAAAAGACCGCACCAGAACCGACCTGGTCCCGTTCAATAAATTTATCCTCGGCACGAATTCAACCATTGAAGATTTCAGTACAGTGAACAACGGCGTTGGCGACTTGATCATTGGCGACAATACGCTCGTAGGCATGAGCAATGTACTTATCGGCCCCGTCACAATTGGCAACAATGTTATCCTTGCGCAAAATGTAGTGATTAGCGGTCTCAACCATGCCTACAAAGACATTAACCTGCCCATCAAAGACCAGCCTGTCACAACCTCAATGATAACCATTGAAGACGATTGCTGGATCGCAGCCAACGTAGTTATCACGGCAGGTGTAAGCATTGGACGACACAGCGTGGTGGCAGCAGGTTCGGTGGTGACCAAAGATGTCCCGCCGTTTTCGGTAGCAGCAGGTAATCCGGCTAGGGTAATAAAGCAATACGATGAACACCAGAAAGATTGGGTGTCTGTAAAATAAACTTGTATATTCTAATGGGGTTTCTTTGAAGCCTCGATCTCCTTATCCAGAGGCAATATATATAACAAAGGCACCAGCGCGTAAATCACATAAGAAATATACACCGACACAAACGCAAGCAGTGCAGCAGCAATATAGATCGTTGGTCCTCCAAGCACAGTGAACCGAACATTTTTCATCGCTGTTTTCTTATCGTAAGTTGGCGCCAGATAATACTTCACATTGTAATAGTAAAACCAGGTAAGCACAAAAGTAGCTGCCGAAAACAATATGCCCCATATCATCACAATGATCGGCGCCATCGGATATTCGCCCATAATTTTGGTTGGAAACGGTAGCAGGCAAATTAAAAAGAGCAGGAAAGTGTTGATCCACATCGTACCATAATCCGCACCTGTGCTCATTTTAAGTATAGAGTGGTGGTGCAGCCATATCAGTGCCACAAAGAAAAAACTAACTACCCAACTGAAAAAAACAGGCATCACTTCAATTATCGCGTCCCAAACTTTGTGGGGATCCATCGGGTCTGCAATATGAGGTAGTCTCAACTCCAATACCAATAGAGTCATCACAATAGCGAAGACACCATCGCTGAATGCTTCAAGTCGCTTCTTATCAAAAGGCCTTTGCCTGAACTTGTTGGAAACTCCCATAAATTCAAAATTGTAATTTGCGTGAACTTCACTTTAGGCTGCCACCTAACCGTTAGCCTCCAGCTAATCAAATATACGATTTGCTCTACTTTCTTTAAGGCGATAAGATCTTACGGAAATAGAGAAGAAGGAAACAAAGAAATCAAAGGTGAAAACAAAAACTACTTCTTCCAGTACCACTCATTCTCCCGCGGTGCAACCTCACGTTGTTTCCAGTAATTATTGGTAACAACTTCACCTGCTTCCGTTTTCAGATCACGGTTTAAAACGGCATTCACCGGATTGAATGTAACATCCGAAACGCCAACGGTAAAAGTGTCGGGAGGAGGTGGTGGTGCCGGCGCTTCAGCAACAGGTGTCGCCGGAGCATCAGCTGGTACGCCATCGGCAGCTGGTGCTGCAGGCTTTAGTGCCGCTGGTTTTGCGGCCTTTGGTGGAGGGCTTTTCACAACCACTACTTCATATCCATTGTGTTCGAGCAAGCGCTTCAAAAAATCTACACGCTCGGGCGTGCAGTTCTTTTCCACTATCGAACACTTCACTTCACCTAGATCTTCAAAAGCATGATTGGGATTAAGCGCCATTATTTATACTTGTTTATTTTGTTATGGTAGTGATGTATTCAAACAATCCGCTGGCAAAACCCAAAGTTACAGCCCCGGCAAAACAGATGGCCAACGCCAGTTTCATAGAATTGCTTCCGGCTAGCTTCTCAATCGGCTGCTCATTCTCATCAATGAATATGGCTTTTACCACCTTCAGATAATAAAACAATGAGATCACCATGTTCATGGCCGCAATAGATATCAACCAGTAGTTACCCTTTGCCGCACCTGCGGTAACCAGAAACATCTTTCCAAAGAAACCTGCTGTGGGCGGAATACCTGCCAGTGAGAACAGGCATATGGCCATTACCCACGATGCAAATTTGTTGTTCTTATAAAAGCCTTTGTAGTCGCTGATATTCTCCTTGCCTGTTTTTGCCGACACCAGAGATACTACCCCGAAAGCACCAAGGTTGGAGAATGTATACACGATCAGAAAGAATATAGCCGACGACTCACCCATCGGGTTGCCCGATGAAATACCCAATAAAATATATCCCACCTGTGCTATCGACGAAAACGCCAGGAAACGCTTGATATTATCCTGCCTGATGGCAAAAAGGTTACCTACGGTGATGGTGAGCAAAATCGTCAGTGTCAGCATATGGTACCACATAGAGTCGTAGTTATGAAATAACTGAAACAGTGAAGTGATAAAAATGAACACTATCGAAGCCTTGGAAATAACAGACAGGTAGGCTGTAACTGGCGCAGGCGCCCCTTCGTATACATCGGCTGTCCATAAATGGAATGGCACCGCAGATAACTTGAACGCAAAACCTGTAAAAGTAAATATGAACGCCATCATTTGCAGCTTGCTGCTACCCAGCAGTAATGGTGCCATTTCCTTAAAATCCAGCGCACCCGTTGTGCCATACAGCATCGAAATACCAAACAGCAGAATACAGGATGCAAACGCCGAAGATAGAATCATTTTTACCGCCGACTCCGAAGATTTGATCTTGTTCAGATCATAATTGCACATTGCTGCAAGCGGTATGGTAGACAACTCCAGCCCTAAGTAGAACATCAGGAAGTTGCCGCTTGAGATCATAAAGTCCATGCCCAGCAATGTACACAGCAGCAAAATGTAAAATTCAAGCAGATGCTGATGATCCTTTAGCCAATCGAATGCTTGTAGCGAAATGATAAAAGTGCCCAGATTAAGTACAGTCTTTTCCAGAAACAAAGTATTGTTGGTATGATACATTCCGCTGAACAACTCACCCGGAGTATTACCAAATAAACCTGCAATAAGGTTTACGAACAGTAAAACGTTCGTGATATTAAGTAAAGCCGCGTTCGATTTAACTCCATCCCATATTTTCAGAAAGAGCAAAAAGAAGATGATTGCCGTAAGCAGCATCTCCGACTTCATCAACATTAAAAATTCTATTCCCATTTCATTAATTATTTCCCACGCTTTCCATTCAATTTAAATGGTTCAGCAAATATTATTTTCAATCACCTTTCTGCTTTTCAACACAACCTCACCAGAAGCCTTTTAGCAACGGAGGCATTTAATTCACCCCTGCGCCTCTAGCAATGTTATCCATGATCAGCTGCGTATCAGGCGAAACCAGATTATTCAACCAGAACGGCGCAACACCAATTGCAAGAATGCAAATAAGCAAGGCAGCCGAAGCCAGTTTCTCATTCCAGGTCGCATCTCCGAATTTTAAAAATTCTTCGTTCTTGATCGGTCCCATACCCGTCGATCCTACCGCTCGAAGTATGTACACCGCCGTTACCACAATAGACGCACACGCTAGTACCGTTGCAGTTCTGTAAAAAGTATCGGGATGCTGCCACGCACCTACAAAAACTGTCATTTCTGCCACAAACCCGCTTAGTCCGGGCAAACCCAGTGAGCATAAACCAGCTATGACAAATACAGTAATAATAAAAGGAATGGTCTTCAGCAGTCCGCCCAGCTGTGCAATTTGGCGTGTATGTGTTCTTTCATAGATCATGCCTATAGCTGCGAAGAAAAGTGCCGTCATTAGTCCGTGAGATACCATCTGCAGCACCGCTCCGGTTATAGCTGTTTTGGTGAGCATGCCTATACCGAAGATCACAAAACCGCAATGGCTTACAGAAGAATATGCGTTTATATACTTCAGGTCTGTCTGCATCAGCGTAGCAAATGCGCCGTATATAATGGCAATAGTAGACAGTAATATGATCACCCACGAATACTGATGTGCCGCTTCCGGCATAAGGTATGCTGCCACACGCAGACAGCCATAGCCACCCAGTTTCATAGATATACCTGCAAGGAACATCGATGCCGCCGTAGGCGCCGATGAGTGCCCGTCAGGTGCCCAGGTATGAAAAGGAAAGATGGCCGTAAACACACCAAAACCAATGAACATCAGCGGGAAGATAAACCTCTGTGCCTCAATCGGAATGTGCATTTGTGCAATCTTAAGCAAGTCAAAAGTATGCGCACCATTGCCTGTATTGGTATTGAAATACAGGAATAATAAGCCTATCAGCACCAGCGCGGAGCCACCCATGAGCATTAAAGCCAGCTTCATAGCACTGTATTCTTTTTTGCCGCTGCCCCAAATACCAATCAATAAGAACTTCGGTATCACTGCCACCTCCAGGAAGAAGAACATTGTAAACAGATCGAGCGAAATAAAGAAACCATAGGCACCCAGGCTCAGCAAAACGATCAGAAAAAAGAACTCTTTAGCCATCTTAGTAACATTCCACGATATAAGTATACCGG
>CAIKOJ010000127.1 GCA_903829015.1 uncultured Bacteroidota bacterium | reverse complement strand
TCACACACTGTAGTAGGGTACATTTCTCATACAGAACCAATGTGGGCTGCTGCATACTACCTGCTTCCAAAATTCTAAATCATTTCTTTTTTTTGAAAAAATCCCGGTTTTCCGGGATTTTTTTTTGTACTACTACCCTATTCCGCAGCCCGCATTATCTAACAGAAAATCAATGTATTGGCATTATTTTTTTGCGGACACCTAACTATAAGATACTTTTACATGCAAGAATTTCAATACAATTCAAAAGCTATGAAAATTCCATTTCTTTCGTTGGTTACCTTGGTCTGCCTGTTGCTTTTCATGGGTGGCTCATCCTACGCCCAGATTCCTAACAATGATTTCGAAATATGGGATTCTACAGCCGGTTACAAAACCCCGGTAGGTTGGGATAACATGAACCCGAATACATACTCAACCACAGTTCTTACCTGCGAAAGAATGGTTCCAGGCCACACCGGTGCCTATCACCTCGCCCTGAATACCCAAACAGTATCAAGCTCAATTGTTCCGGGAATAGCTGTTTCTGGCTTATTAGACCCTACAACTCACAAACCGGCATCAGGTTTTCCTTATTCCTCTAGGCCACAAGTACTCGCCGGATCATGGCAGTACATGGCTTACACCACTGCCGATCAGGGATTCATAGAGGTCCTGTTATCTAAGTGGAACACTACCACCAGCCACCGCGATACCGTTGCTTTCACACATTACTTGCTCCCGGGAATGGTCATGTATTGGGCCGACTTCCATTTACCACTCACCTATTACAGTTCCGCAACTCCCGATTCAGCAATTATCTTTTTGTCTGCAAGTGGCCCTACCCCTGTTGCTTACAGCTTTCTTTGGGTTGATGGCTTAAGATTTGCCGACTCAGCTACTCTGGGAAACAATATGGTGAGTAAAACAAAAACCGAATTTAATATCAGACCCAATCCGGCGCACGGTTCGGCGCAAATAGAATATAAATCCGATCGTAGCCAGAACGTCAAATACACACTAACCGACATTGCCGGTAGACTTCATCACAGTAGCTCGTTTATGGCTCTGCCTGGCAACAATTCAGAGCTGATCGATGTTTCAGATTTACCAAACGGGCTCTACTTCGTAAAACTTGTTGACGAATTTGGAATAGCAGAACAAAAGCTCACAATAAATTAATAATTTGCAGTAACTATTTTAAACAACACTTTTTTCACTCTTAAATTAAACGACATGAAGAAACTCTCTACACTTTTTCTTAGTACCCTTTTTGCATTTACAGCTTCGGCTCAAATTCCCAATCCTGGCTTTGAAACATGGACTGCAGCCACAGGCTACGAAACACCAAATTCATGGGGTACGGCCAATCCATTAACAGGCACGTTCATGGTATACACCTGCGAAAAAGGCACCACGGGTGCTCCTGAAGGAAGCAACTACATTAAGCTCACCTCGAAATCTGCCACTATTGTAACTATTCCCGGAATAGCTGTTACAGGCACCATCGGGTTGTCCGGTACTACCCCAACTGTATCAGGTGGATTTCCTTCAACAACAAGACCTGCATCTCTATCTGGCAAATGGCAATACATGGCGTCTGGTCTTAGCGATCATGCGCACATCATGGTATTCTTATCTAAATGGAATACAACTACCAACAAAAGGGATACCGTTGCTTATACAGATTCCGTGTTATCTGGCATGGCTATGTCTTGGGCACCTTTTGATATTAACCTGAGATACTACAGTGGTAAAACTCCTGATTCGGCATTGATCGTTTTAGCGTCAAGTGGCACCGCACCTGTTGCTGGCAGCTATTTGTGGGTTGATGCACTTGCATTTTCCGGCAGTGTTCCTTCTGGAGTTGTAACCGTAAATGGCAGTAGTAACCCAACCGTTATTTTCCCTAATCCAACATCAACGCTTACTACTGTTTACTTCAACAGTAACAACGGCGGACCCGTTACTTTTTCTATCTGCGGTATTGATGGCAAGATCGAAAAAACAATGAGCATTAAAGCTGTACGTGGAGAAAACAGTGTACCGGTTGATGTTGCTGCATTGCCCAGAGGAATTTACTTCCTCCGCATCGAAAGCGATGGTGGAACGGAAACAAAAAAGATAATTGTTGAATAATAAAAAGCGGGAACTTTCCCGCTTTTTTTATGTTTCGAATTTAAAGTAACAGTACCAACTTAATTAAAACCACGCATCGATTATAGTGAGACACCGCAGGGACTCCACTACTTTCCTTTCCCTTTCTTCTTCAATGGTATTGGCTCTGAGGTAACAAGAATGAACGTCTCAAAAAATTTATTCTTGTTCAGCAATATGTTGATGTGGTTGGGTTCTATCTTGCTAAAAACAGAACTATAAGCTATCGCACCGGTATTCTTCGGATCCGCACCTATGTACTTAAACGATACAAGCTTACCGTATTCATTTTGAAGCGTATCCATTTTTGTCTTGCTCCACATCCACGCAATATCTTTTCGATACTTTTCCTCAAACATTTTTACGATGCCTGCCCCGTTTTTCTGATTGTAATATTTCTGGAATTTAACCATTGCTTTTTCATAGTCAGCCTTCGTTTGGGCGGATGCCAATAACGGAAGAAATAACAGTGCGTAGAGAAGATTTTTCATGTACCAAAAATAAAAAAATTTGGCGAATTAATTTTTATGCACTTACCTTTGCACCAGTTCTTTTAATTCACTTATCAAGAAAGGCAGAGGGTCATGGCCCTGTGAAGCCTTAGCAACCTCCTCCCGAGGCATCGGGAAAGCTGGTGCTAATTCCATCCCACATTGTGGGGTAGATAAGTCAGACGCAATAGTTCATTATTATCCCGCCTAACCGGGTGTATATAACTCAAGCTCCTCTGATTTATCGGTGGAGCTTTTTTAATGCTGCATGCTCGAGAATGCAGTACTATCAAGCCTCTCCGGTAATCTCTTTTTTGGTATTTGATTAAAAAACGCCACATTTTTTTAACTCTTAAAAATCAGAAAAGATGAACAGCACAACAAAACTCATACACAGCATTCCGGTCGATCCACTTACAGGTTCTATCTCAGTACCCATTTACCAAACCTCTACCTTCGTTCAGGATGCGCCCGGCGAACACAAAGGATATGACTATGCCCGTTCCAACAATCCCACACGGGCTGTGTTGGAAAAAGTAATTGCAGAACTCGAAGAAGGTCAGGCAGCGTCTGCATTCGCCAGCGGACTCGCAGCCATCGATGCTGTTGTCAAATTGCTCGAAAGCGGCGACGAGATACTAGCCGTTGACGATATCTACGGCGGCGCATTTCGCCTGTTTACCCACATCTATGCCAAATTCGGTATCAAAGTAAACTACACTGATACCACCGATGTTATCAACGTCATTGATGCAATCACTCCCAAAACCAAACTGATCTGGCTGGAAACACCCACCAACCCTACGCTGAAGATCAGCGACATTGAAGCAATTGCTGCAATTGCACATCAGAACGGCGCACTGCTCTGCGTCGATAATACCTTCGCCTCCCCCGCCCTGCAGCAGCCCATAAAACTGGGCGCAGATATTGTAGTGCATAGTGCCACAAAATACCTGGGCGGTCACAGCGACCTCATTGCCGGACTGGTTGTCACTAAGACAAAAGAGCTTGGCGACCAGATCAAATTTATACAGAACGCAAGCGGCGCCATACTCTCCCCTCACGATAGCTGGCTGGTCATCCGCGGCATTGAGACACTACACCTGCGTGTGTTTGAGCACTCCCGCAACGCATTTGCCGTTGCTGAATTCTTGCAAAACCATCCGTTGGTTGATAACGTATTCTATCCTGGCCTGCCCACGCACATCAATCATCATATCGCAGCTAAGCAGCAAAAAGCTTTCGGAGGTATTGTCTCATTCTCACTGAAAACAGATACCGAATCTGCCGCTAAAGAACTGGTATGCAGCACCCGGTTGTTCAAGCTGGCAGAGAGCCTGGGAGGTGTTAAGAGTTTGTTGTGCCATCCCGCAACCATGACCCACAAAAGTATACCAGCCGAAAAAAGAAAAGCCGCCGGCGTATCCGACAGCCTCATCCGCCTCAGCGTGGGCTTGGAAGACGTCAGCGACCTGATTGAAGATATCAATCAGGCACTCAATAAAACAAACGCCACAATCAATACACTGGAAACTGCCCTATAGTAAAACACTCATGCAATACAAATCTGCCCGATCCCAATTATCAAATTGCCAAATTAACTAATTCTCACATTTTCAAAATCCACAAATACTATGTCAATACAGAATCAAACAAAACTCAACATAGGCCTATTCGGCTTCGGAGTAGTAGGCGAAAGTCTTTATAAAGTATTGGAGCAAACTCCAACCCTTAATGCGCACATCAGCAAGGTGTGTATCAAACACCCCGAAAAACTACGGAATGCCCCGGCATCATTGTTCACCACAGATGCGGAAACATTGCTCAACGACCCTAACATCAACGTCATCATCGAGCTGATCGACGACTCCGATGCAGCATACTCAATCGTCACGCGCGCACTGACCAGCCGGAAAGCTGTTATCAGTGCCAACAAAAAACTCATTGCTGAGCATATCGAAGAACTGATCGGTCTGCAGCGTCAGTACAACGTACCGCTATTGTACGAGGCCGCCTGCTGCGCCAGTATACCCGTTATCCGCAACCTCGAGGAATATTACGACAACGATCTACTGCAGGGCATCAGCGGCATTGTAAATGGCTCCACTAACTACATACTTACCAAAGTATTCCGCGAAAAGAAAACCTTTGCGGATGCACTGCTCGAAGCACAACTGGAAGGCTTTGCTGAAAGCAACCCTGCGCTCGATATTGAAGGCACTGATGCGGTAAACAAACTAAGCATTCTCCTCGCCCATGCCTATGGTGTCATCGTGCATCCGCAAAGTCTATTGCATAACGGTATCCAGCAGCTCAAAGCCGAAGATGCCGCATTCGCTAAAGAAAAAGGCTATGAGATCAAACTGGTAGCCAGGGCAAAAAAATTGCAAAACGGAAAGATCGCCGCCTTCGTGCTACCACAGTTCGTAGTTGGCGAAGATCAGTTATACACCGTCAACAACGAGTACAATGGCGTGGTCATAGAAAGCAGCCTGGCCGACAAGCAATTTTTCTATGGCAAGGGTGCCGGCGGATTCCCAACCGCATCAGCCGTACTCAGCGACCTCTCAGCCCTTCGTTACAACTACGGCTACGAATACAAAAAGCTGTCGAACAACAACACTGCAGCCATCACCAGCGACTTTCACCTCAAAGTATGCATCAGCTTTAAAGACCTGCTGCAGGTACCCCACGACAGTTTTGAGCGGATCATTGAATGGAGCAGCAACGAAAACCGCTGCCACGTAACCGGCATCATACATTGCTCCGAACTGGTTAACAGTAAGTGGTGGAAACAACCCGATGTTTCAATTATTGTCTATCCAAACGGTATCATTGAAAACTATAGACCCGGGAAAACAAATGCAGGTGTAAATCTGGAATTGGCAGAGCAACTTGTGTAAATATTTAACAGCCAACAGGCAACCGGATGTAACGGTTGCCTGTTGGTCATTTTAAGCACATTCTAATATATCAGACCATCCACCTGCTACTTTAGCAGTTGATTTCCAATATTTAAGCCACTTTGTCCTCAAACATCGCATTTATATGCCATTTTTACCGCATAATTAGTTTGGAACACTTTTTAGTGTAGTTATACAAACTGAAAACTTACAAAAATGAACCTGAACAACTTTACCATCAAGGCACAGGAAATTGTACAGCAGGCACAGCAGCTTGCTTTCAATAATCAGAACCCAACTATCGAAACCACTCACTTCCTTCAGGCACTTCTGAATGATAATGATGGGCCTATTTCTTATTTGCTCAAAAAGAACAATGTCAATATAAGTTTTGTTGAAAACAAGCTGAAAGAGCAGATAGCCAAACTGCCCAAAATGCAGGGCGGCGAACCTGCTCAGAATATCAGCCGCGACTCCAACAACCTTATTCTAAAGACCGCAGGTATTCTCAAAACCTTCGGTGATGAATTCGTAACACCCGAGCACCTGCTCATAGGTATGCTGCAGGTAAACGACGACACAGGCAAGTTGCTTAAAGATGCCGGCCTTACCGAAAAGGGTCTGGTAGCGGCCATCAAAGAACTCAAGAAAGGCAGTACCGTAAATTCACAAACTTCCGACCAGCAATACAATGCACTGCAGCGCTACGCCCGCAACCTGAATGAACTTGCCCGCGACGGTAAACTCGATCCGGTTATCGGCCGCGATGAAGAGATCAGGCGCACACTGCATATCCTCAGCCGTAGGTCAAAGAACAACCCCATACTGGTCGGCGAACCCGGTGTAGGTAAAACCGCAATAGTAGAAGGATTGGCGCACCGTATCATAAACGGTGATGTGCCCGACAACCTTAAATCAAAAGTCATTTTCGCCCTCGATATGGGTGCGCTGATGGCAGGTGCCAAATACAGAGGCGAGTTTGAAGAAAGATTGAAAGCCGTGATCAAAGAAGTCACCGACAGCGATGGCTCTGTGATCATGTTTATTGATGAGATACACACGCTCATAGGCGCTGGCGCAATGGAAGGCGCAATGGATGCCGCAAACATCCTGAAACCCGCCCTTGCCCGCGGCGAACTCCGCGCCATAGGTGCCACTACGCTCAACGAATACCAGAAGTACTTCGAAAAGGACAAGGCACTGGAAAGAAGATTCCAGAAGGTGTTTGTAGACGAACCAACACCCGAAGATGCTATTTCCATTCTCCGCGGATTGAAAGACCGTTACGAAAGTCACCATCAGGTGCGTATCAAAGATGAAGCTATTATCGCAGCAGTCGAGTTATCCTCTAGGTATATTACTGATCGTTTCTTGCCCGATAAAGCTATTGATCTGATCGACGAAAGCGCAGCCAAACTGAAACTGGAACTGAACTCCATGCCCGAAGAACTCGACGAATTGGAGCGCCGTATCCGCCAACTGGAGATAGAACGTGAAGCCATTAAAAGAGAAAAAGATGACTCCAAACTGAAAGAACTGAACCACGACATCTCTACACTTACTGTTCAGCGCGATACCTTAAAGGCTAAGTGGCTCGAGGAAAAAGAAATAGTAGATAAGATAAACAAGGCCAAAACCAATATCGAACACCTGAAACTGGAAGCCGAGCAGGCCGAACGCGAAGGTAATTACGGTCGTGTGGCTGAGATCAGATATGGCAAGGTGCAGCAGGAGGAAGCAACCATTGAAGATTTCTCCAAGCAGCTCAATGAAATGGATGGCCAGCACAAGCGCCTGCTCAAAGAAGAAGTAGACGCAGAGGATATAGCCGAAAACGTAGCCAAGGCAACAGGCATACCGGTGCAGCGTATGCTCACAAGCGAGCGCACAAAACTGTTGCACCTCGAAGACGAACTGCACAAACGTGTGGTAGGTCAGGAAGAAGCACTCACTGCCGTTGCCGATGCTATCCGCCGTGGCAGAGCCGGACTGCAGGATCCCCGCAAGCCAATTGGTTCATTCATATTCCTGGGTACTACCGGTGTAGGTAAGACCGAACTGGCCAAAGCCCTTGCCGAAATACTCTTCGACGATGAGACCATGATGACCCGCATAGACATGAGCGAATACCAGGAGAAACACAGCGTGAGCCGACTGGTAGGCGCCCCTCCGGGATACGTGGGTTACGATGAGGGTGGCCAGCTAACCGAAGCCGTGCGCCGCAAACCGTATTCTGTGATACTGCTCGATGAGATCGAGAAAGCACATCCCGATGTGTTCAACATACTGTTGCAGGTACTCGACGATGGCCGCCTTACCGACAACAAAGGCCGTGTGGTCAACTTCAAGAATACCATCATCATCATGACCAGCAACATGGGCAGCCACATCATACAGGAGAACTTTGCCGAACTCAACGATAAAGATCTGGACACAGTTGTAGACGCTACCAAAGAGCAGGTGATGGAAGTATTGCGCCAAACATTAAGGCCCGAATTCCTGAACCGTATCGATGATGTGATCATGTTCCACCCGCTTATGAAGAAAGAGATCAGGGGCATTATCCGCATACAGCTCGAGCAATTGCAGAAACAACTGCTGGCACAAAACATCAACCTCCAGTTCTCAGACTATGCGCTCGATTACCTCGTTCAGCGCGGGTTCGACCCGCAGTACGGTGCGCGCCCGCTCAAGAGGGTGATTCAGAAAGACATCATCAACCTCCTCAGCAAAAAAATAATAGGCGGCGAAATAGACAAATCAAAACCCGTACTCATAGATGTGTTCGACGGTGTAGTAGTAATGAGAAACGAAGTGATGAATGGTAATGCTGTAAAGTAAAAAGAACA
Source organism: uncultured Bacteroidota bacterium (assembly GCA_903829015.1). GTDB lineage: Bacteria > Bacteroidota > Bacteroidia > Chitinophagales > Chitinophagaceae > Nemorincola. The sequence goes on along the minus strand of CAIKOJ010000127.1, from coordinate 51,285 downwards.
ATAAAAAGCAGAGGCGGCTTCCCAAAGAAGCCGCCTCATTTATTTTGTGTGAAAACTATTAAACTCAAACTTCTTCCCCAGTTGTTCCAGATATTTATCTGGAACTGCAAATAAGAATCCTTTTGCAAAGGCATTCAATGGTAAGCAGCTTAATCGCTTTTAATGCCGCTAACTAATTAATACCCTCCGGCGTTTTGCAGTGTTACGTCCATTAAAAATATAGTGTTAGAAGTACGTCTCCCTGCTATGCAGCATTGGGCGAATTCCTTGCATTCCACAAAAATCAGTAAATTACAATTGAAACAGTGTTATGAAGTACTTGGTTTGCTTAATGGCATTCACATCATTTATGTCGCTAAACATACTGGCGCAAAGTAACAATGACTCTGTATCCCGTGCATCAAAGAATGGCGACGATGCAAACCAGAACACGAACCAACCTTTAAAAAGCGAACCTATTCTTTGGGAATCTATAGATTCGGCTGATATATTGTGGCAAAAAAAGGTATGCCGCCAAATAGCAATATTGGAAAGAAATAATGCCCCGTTCAGAAACGACCCTGCAATGCCCAAAATCAATGTCTTTGCCAATATTTTAATGAGCGGGTTAAAAGAAGGAGCGTTTAAAGCATATAGCGATGGTGATACTGCTTTTGCCCACCCGCTAAGTATTCACGATGTAGATACACTTACAAAATGCGATCCCACAAGCCTGTCAAAAAACACACGCATTTTAATAAATCGCTTCACTAAGCATTCAAACGACAGCCTGAAATCTGACACATCATTGGTATCCTCCTGCATTTACCCCGACCAAATAGAGTTTTACTATCTGAAGGAGGTCTGGCTCTTTGACAAGAAAAACAGCCAGATGGTAGTACGTATTTTTGCTATTGCCCCGGTAGCAAACATTAATGGCGTCTTGAAACCATTGTTTTGGCTTCACTATCCCGATATCAGAAATTACCTGGCGCACTACGAGGCATTCCGCGGCGAAAAATCAACAACCTACACTTGGGACGAATACTTCGAATCCCGGCAGTTTAGCTCTAAAATAATCTGGGTAGAACGTGGTTTAACAGATGAAATTATACCCGAACAAAAACACAGAAAGAGGAAAGAAAAAAGAGAGGCAAAAGAAGGTGAAGTGTTTGGTGAAACTGATAGATGGATATACTGACCAGCCTCAAATCACCTCCACCCACCGCAAACTTTTTTCTATCACTGGCCCCCACCGTCCTATCATAGGCCACATACGTCCCATCACAGATTTTCAATTTTGCCATTTCCAATCTACACCCGATATTTACAATTAGGCGGGTTTGTTTTTTTCGGTTTCTGTTTCTCAGGAGTTGCTTCTGGTTTTGCGGGTACAGACTTTTTCCGGCACAACCGGAAATTCATTTGCAATTAATTGATTTCCAATTAATTAAACGCTTCCGGCCATTTCCGGCACCGGAAGAAACCAGAAGAAAAGCAGAAGTTTCATGAAGTTGAATGTGGCCATTATTTTGTGAACTTTGTGCGCCCTTTGTGAACTTTGTGTTTAGCTATTTTATAATACAATCAGTGAAATCAGTTTAATCCGCGGTTCAGACCAAAATTCCCCACTTGGGGCATAAATGGGGCATTTCAATCCACAATTTGTACAATTTTAATTGAAAATCAATGACTTAGACAAAACACAACAATAATTACCCCACCTGGGGCATTTTATAAAACTACATCCTAAAAATCCTCAAATCCTTAAATCCTTAAATCCTGATCTAATCGCGACTATCTACCATCTACTAACGACTATCTACTGTCGCTTACTACTTACGACTTCCATCCCTAACTTCGCCCACAGTTTTGAACAGCATCCATAAAATATCGCTTTTTCAGTTTCGCAACTACGCCTCGGCCTCATTCGATTTTCCGGAGCCGGTAACCTGTATTGCGGGTCTGAATGGCAGTGGCAAAACCAACCTGCTCGATGCTGTTTATTACCTCTGCTACACCAAGAGCTGTTTTACATCCTACCAGCAAAACTGCGTGCAGACCGGCATGGATGGCTTCAGGGTCACAGGCGAGTTTACCAGAGAAGGACGTAAAGAAGTGATCAGTGCCAAGTGGAAGGGAGGTAAAAAAGAACTCACCGCCAACGATGCCGAATATGAGAAGATAACCGACCATATAGGCCTCTATTCGGCGGTAATGATAGCACCAGATGATACTGAGCTGATCAATGGCGGTGGCGAATTGCGCCGCAAATGGATGGATGGTATCCTCAGCCAGGCCGACAAGATCTACCTGGAAAAACTGATACACTACCAGCGTTTGCTGCTCCAGCGCAATGCATGGCTCAAGGCACAGGCTTTCCGGCCAACAGATAATACCGAGCTCGATTTTTATAATGCTCAGATGGCGGCAGATGGCACTTATATTTATGAGCAGCGCAGCGCTTTTCTGCAGGTGTTCCTGCCACTGCTCAACGATTTTTACCATCGCCTATCCGGCGGGCGTGAGCCTATAGAAGTGGTCTACACCAGCGATCTATCGGTAAAGCCGCTTAAGGATTGGCTTACCCAAAATCTGGAGCACGATCTCAGGTATCAGCGCACGCTCAGGGGTATACATAAAGACGATTGGGATTTCAGTGTAAACGGACTGCAGCTAAGGCAGTTCGGATCGCAGGGGCAGAAAAAAAGTTTTCTGTTTGCGCTCAAACTGGCGCAGTATGCCTACCTAACAAAGGTGCAGGGGCATCTGCCTATTCTGCTCCTCGATGATATATTCGAAAAGCTGGATCAGAACCGTATGGAGGCACTGCTGCGCATCATCCGCAGTCCCGATTTTGGGCAGGTAATACTCACTGATACCCATGCAGGCCGCATACGAGATGCTTTTGGTGCCGGAGCAAATGTGGGCTATATCAATTTATAACACTGCTTTACATTGTAGTGGAAAAATAATATACCCCACCATCACAAATTTGTCTGATTTTTGCAGTAATGATATTTTCATCAAAACTGGTAGAAGATGCCGTAAGGGAATTTTCGAGGTTGCCCGGCATAGGCAAGAAAACCGCACTGCGTATGGTGCTGCAGTTGTTGCGTATGCACGAGTCGGAAGTAGATGAATTTACAGGCGCTGTATCACGTATGCGCCATGGCATCAGATTCTGTAAAGAGTGCCACAATGTATCGGACAGCGAGGTGTGCGGTATCTGTGTTAATCCGGGTCGCAACCGTGGTCAGATCTGCGTCGTAGAAACCATCAGGGATGTAATAGCTATAGAAAGTACGCAACAGTACAGCGGCCTGTATCATGTGCTGGGAGGTATACTCTCCCCTATCGATGGCATTGGCCCCGAGCAGTTGCAGATAGGCTCTCTGCGTGAACGGGTCAAATCAACCGGGGGAGCGGTTGAAGTGATCATGGCGCTGAGCCCTACCATTGAAGGTGATACTACGGTTTATTACATAGCCCGCCAGCTTAAAGACCTGCCGGCAACAATAACTACAATAGCCCGTGGTATCTCATTCGGCGGCGAACTGGAATATGCTGATGAAATGACATTGGCAAGATCTATTGCCAAGAGACTGCCGATTGAAAATTACGTAACTATTCAGGGAACGTAGATTCTTACAACCTATTCTTGTTGTACCCTAACTCGTAAATACCCCAAACGTGGTATTGCCACGGGATATTTATGTTGATAACTTGCATGCATTACAAAACACTAATTATGAAACATTTATCGCTCTTGCTTTCTTTTTTCTTACTGACGTCTGTCTCTGTTTTCTCTCAGGTAGGCATGCAGGTAGGATTGAACACAACAAGCTACAGGCTTACACGTAGCGGGTCTCACGAGTCACGCGGAATGAATTTCACTTATAACGCAGGTCTTGTTTTCCGCTTGCCGGGCAAAAAGATTTGCCTGCAACCATCTTTGTTGTATTCCATGAAGGGTGCAATAAATAACAACTCCACCGATAGCGTTTTGAAGTACATCAACAAGCTGGGATACCTGGAATTGTCAGTACCAATACTAGTAAAAGTTCCGTTCGCAGGTAAGAAAAATACTTTCGACTTTGGCGTCGGGCCTTATGCCGGCCGGCTCATAACTGCCTTTTCAAAAGCTCAGTTGTTGTATGGCGGCTCTAAAACTACCGACTTTAAAACCGGCTCCGCTACTACTAATGATTTCAAAAATATGGATTATTGACTTTCCATATATGTAGGCACCAGATTCAATCATTTCAATATTAATTTCACCTACGACCTCGGTCTGTACGATGTTGACCCCAATACCAACAGATCCATCAAAAACCGCTGCTTCAGTCTGAATATGGGTGTTTTCTTTTAAAATCACTCTTTAAAATAGAATGAAATATAAACGACTTTTTGTGGAAAATTACCTGGTATAATTCGCTCAAAAATTAAACAGAAACCTATTAAATAGATTATTTCAAAACTCAGTTTGAAATTGGCAATTTTTCACCGTAATTTGTGGGTCTATTATACGAATACATGAACTTTCAACTTACAGAAGAACATATAGCAGTGCGCCAGGCAGCACGCGATTTTGCCAAAAACGAACTACTTCCGGGTGTCATCGAGCGCGACGAAAAAATGAAATTCCCTGCTGAGCAGATAGCTATGCTGGGAGAATTGGGTTTCATGGGCATGATGACAGACCCTAAGTACGGCGGATCGGGAATGGATACCATTTCTTATGTGCTGGCTATGGAAGAGATCTCAAAGATCGATGCTTCAGTCTCTGTTTGTATGAGTGTAAATAATTCGCTGGTATGTTGGGGTCTTGAAAAATATGGCAATGAAGAGCAGAAACAGAAATACCTGGTTCCACTGGCAAGTGGTAAAAAAATCGGGGCATTTCTGCTGAGTGAGCCTGAGGCCGGTTCCGATGCTACATCACAGCGCACTACTGCCGAAGATATGGGCGATTATTATTTGGTAAACGGCACAAAGAACTGGATCACCAATGGTAATTCAGCTTCATACTATCTGGTAATTGCTCAAACCTATCCAGAGAAAGGACATAAAGGAATTAATGCGCTCATTATAGAGAAAGACTCTCCGGGTGTAACTGTTGGTGCTAAAGAAAACAAACTGGGCATCAGAGGCAGTGATACGCACAGCATCATGTTTCAGGATGTGAAGGTGCCAAAGGCCAACAGAATTGGTGAAGATGGTTTTGGTTTTCCGTTTGCAATGAAAGTACTTGCCGGTGGCCGTATTGGTATCGCAGCACAGGCACTGGGTATTGCCAGCGGAGCATACGAGTTGGCTCTTAAATACTCTAAAGAACGTAAAGCGTTTGGTACAGAAATCTCTAACCATCAGGCTATTGCATTCAAGCTGGCTGATATGGCCACTGAAATTGAAGCAGCTCGCCTGCTGGTGCACAAAGCAGCATGGGCAAAGGATCAGGGGCTTGACTATACCCTGCCTGCATCTATGGCAAAGCTTTTCGCATCAGATATTGCACAGCGCGTTACAAACGAAGCGGTGCAGATACATGGCGGTTACGGCTACGTAAAAGAATTCCACGTAGAAAGGCTACTCCGCGATGCTAAGATCACTCAGATCTATGAGGGCACCAGCGAAGTTCAGCGCATTGTAATCAGCAGAACAGTGCTGAAGGGATAGTTCGCACCTGTTCAGCTTTTACCGGAATCAAAAATATTTTTGTACTCATTTGCTGTGTATATACTGTATTCAGCCAATGACTGTCGGGGTTTCAGTTGCACATACTGCACCCTCTGCGATTGCTTTTACCCTATTGTATTTATGCACGTGCTTAAGCCGTAAATACGGTTTTTCTATCAAATTATACGACAACCAGCATAGGCAGAATAAAATGATAAGGTCGTAAATATAAAATGCCGCAGCACTTACGATGGCATCATGAATGACCGGATAGGTTCCGAATCTTTTATTTAGTTTGTCGAAAATAAACGGGTTGAACTTATACATGTATACATGGTACAAATAGATACCGTAGCTGATTTTTCCTATGTAGTTCAGTACTGTGTTCTCCAATATATACTTCCGGCAAAATTCCGACTTATTGTTTATTACCAGAACTATTAACCATGCACAAATCATACTGTCAGTGAATCTGATCAGATAGATACCATTCCAGTTGTTTGTGTAGAACCCAGCGACTTTCAGGTAAAAATAGGGCACCAAAAAAAACGGCCCTAGGGTTCTGATAACTTTTTCAAATTTTCTACAGCTGTCTGTTTCTGTGCGGGCATAAGCATACCAGGCACCAATGCCAAATGCATCGTAGCTGTTAAATGGTAGCCAGGTTGATATTTTATAGCTCAGAATAATTTTAGTGCTCACCACGCCTGTAACGATGAAAAGAATAAATATCAGCCTGAGGTATTTCTTGTTCATGAACATGATGATCCAGGGCCAAATCAGGTAGAACTGCTCTTCAATAGCCAGGGTCCAGGAATGCACTACTGGCGATGCCACCCAGCTATCCATTTTATAAAGATAAAATTTGTTGGTATAGGTAAGTAAATACCAAATACCACCCCTTACTTCGGGGAATGCGAAATAGGTCACAAATACAACCAGGTAGTAAATCGGAAAAATCCGCAACACCCTTCTGATAAAGAAGCTCTTGATCACGTAAAGCCTGTCTGTATCACCTGCCTCAGTCCTTACCTGCAAAAGAATGGAAGTGATCAGAAATCCGCTCAAAACAAAAAACAGGTATACACCAAACACACCATCCGGAACAATGCAATTTTGAATAAAATACCAGAAATGGCTGTCCATGCCAACCCGTGTTGCCCAATGGCTTATGAGCACAAATATCACAGCAAAAGCCCGTAAGGAGTCGAGGCCCTTAATTTGTTTTAAACCAGTCATTTTCAGATATAGAGTATTCGGTAAATAGATTACCAAACTGTATATCAACAATGATGCCAGTTATTTTTCAAAGACTACAAATAAATAATCGCCCTCGTCATTTTCGTATCGTTGCTTAATCTCAGGGAAAGTACCATTGTCTATAGCTGCTCTTAAACTTCTGAAGCCACTATCCAGTTCATTTTTGTCTGCATAGATCGAAAAATACGAGATACCGTTTACGACTGCCGGATCAAAATACCTTTCAGGATCATTCTTACCCGAATAACCAAATAAGTCCTGTAGATCGTCTTGTACAAAATACTTTTCAGTTTGTACCAAAATGAGACCTGCACTGCCTGCAAGGCTTGTCAAAGTATTTAGTGGCAGGGACTTTTGCATACCGCGTTGCATCATTTCAGGAAAGAAATAATTGAACCAGTAACCACATTCCTGCTCAGGAGTAAAGGCAAAAATAACAAGTCTTGCACCAGGCTTTAATACTCGCACCAGCTCTGCAAAAGCATCCTTGTGATTACTCCAGTGATGGACAGTTAATGTAGCAATTACACCATCCACAGAATTATCAGGCAACGGTATTGACTCGGCAGTCCCTTGTATCCATTTTATCGAACTGTTTTTTATTTCGGCTTCCCGTAGCATTACGGTTGACGGATCCACTCCGATCATCTGTACTCCAGACTGTGCGAGTTTTATTGTATAGCTTCCCGTACCACAGCCAATATCGAGGCAGGTGGCATCAGGTGCAATATCTAATAGGCTGAGTAGTCGCTGAGTTATATAAGGGTCAGCGCGTCGAGTATTATTATACCCCTTGCCAATGAAATTATAGATGGGCTGTTGCTGCATATACTTTGAATTAGAAGGGTGTTTCAAACCCTAAATTTTAAAAAATTGCAAGCCTAAAGTACCGAGGGAAATTTCCGAATTCAAATAAACAATCAATGCTGACTTCGACTGCCGGCCCTATCTGTAATAAATACGCTGGATAGTATTGCTGATGTTACGATGAGCGGAACTATGTACAAATAAATAAACGGCAGTTGAATAAAAGTGTAAAACACTGTAAGATATATTTTCAGCGAGAACAGCAAATAATTATTCAGTGAATTTACCTTTCTGGCCTTAAACCAGGCGGTGGCTAGTAACACTATTGTAAAACAGCTCACATAAAAATGGATCTTCTGATAAGCCATTACTTTTTCGAGCGCAGAGCCTTTCAAAAAGATCATTCCCCATGCGTTGAAACTAAAACCATTCATCAGTTCATTTCTTTCCCACGACCCCACTATTGGCATCAGATAGGCCTGGTAGGGATTAGACAATAGCGAGGGGTTCTTCACTACGAACGGCACATAAAATACAACGACAAACAACCCTAAAATGGCTGCAATATAAAACGCCTTCCTTCTGTCGGGAGAGTAAAAGAAGGCTAATAAACACAGAGGCACCCATAAGGCAACGCTCATACGCGAAAGAACACATATTGCAAGACCTATGGCGAGCAGTATCCATTTATTTTTATCGATAGCAGTTACCAACAACAGGTAGTAACCAGCCACCAGACTCTCTACCGTGATCTGAAAAGCAAAAACATTAGACCTCATCAACGAAAGACAGACAACCAACGGCCATACCGGGATGATCAATTTCCAAAAGGGATTAGCGCCCTGGGCATCTTTACTGTTTTGTAGGAAAAAGTATAAAGATGCGAGCATTACCGAGGCAATAGCTACCCAACGGTAATCAAAATTCAATAACTCTGAAACAATGAACGGCATCCACTGAAAGGGCAGGTATGCAGGGGAGATCATGTAACTTACATTGGAAAAAGACTCAAAGGCGGGTTTTCCGTGAGTGAAATTCTTTACCATGTGAATATAGGTAAGCATCACATCTGAATATGCCGTTTCATTCATTGGCACCTGTTTGAATGCAGGTATCAACATAACTACCATCCAAACAGACAAACCCAGAAAGATCAGAATACCTGAAACTTTCAATACCGATCTTGGAAAAGCAGAAAGATACCGCATCTGCGGCAATCGAGCCTTTGCTAACCTTAGACCTAAAAAACCAACTGCAAACGAAACAACCAGAATAATAACGGGACTAAATACCGGGCCGGCAATATTCTGACAAGCCGTATATAATGAGACCTCAGCAATGCAAAGTAAAAACAGAAGTAATCTCATCATTAAGCAAAGTAATATTCGATCAAAAATAAAGAGTTTATCGAAGGGCACGCAGTTTTAGCATTAATAATTTTGTATTCAGTAAAATATAGTGCACGTAAAGCGTGAGTGTACCCGCCGGTGTTTATATATGCCCATGCATTTAGTTTATTTAACGGGTACAAAGGCTGCATCCTAGCTGTTATTTGCAACGATATACGCTATCTGCTTTACTTTTTTATTACTTTTGCCCTTCACAAGCAATTTAATTCATTATAAACATTTAGCTTTTATGGCATTTGATATTATAGTAGTAGGTAGCGGACCTGGCGGATATGTTGCGGCAATACGCGCCTCTCAATTAGGGTATAAAGTAGCGATCGTTGAAAAAGAAAGCCTGGGTGGCATTTGCCTCAACTGGGGCTGTATCCCTACAAAAGCACTTTTAAAAACTGCCAATGTTTATGAAAGCATGTCGCATGCAGCCGACTATGGTATTGTAGCAGGTGAATTTAAAGCTGATTTTGGGGCAGTGGTAAAACGCAGCCGCGGTGTTGCAGACAAGATGAGTAAGGGTGTGCAGTTCCTGATGAAGAAGAATAAGATTGAGGTGATCATGGGAATGGGGAAGCTAAACAGCAAGAAAGAAGTTGAAGTAACCGGTGCAGATGGGAAGGTAACTGCTTACCAGGCAAGACATATCATTCTTGCCACAGGGGCCCGCGCACGCCAATTGCCTAATCTGCCTATCGATGGTAAGAAAGTAATCGGATACAGGGAAGCAATGGTAATGCCACAGCAGCCAAAATCAATGATCGTTGTTGGTTCAGGTGCCATTGGTGTAGAATTTGCTTATTTCTACAACAGTATTGGTACCAAAGTAACGATAGTAGAGTTCTTGCCAAGAATAGTGCCGGTAGAAGATGAAGACGTATCGAAAGAACTGGAAAGATGCTTTAGAAAGAAAGGCATTAAGATCATGACTAACGCTTCTGTAGAGAAAGTAGAAGGTTCGGGTGACGGCGTAAAAGCAACTGTGAAAACAGAAACCGGAGTCGAAATTCTGGAGGCCGATGTGGTATTGAGTGCTGTGGGTATAGCAGCAAACATTGAGAATATTGGTCTTGAATCACTGAAGATAAATGTAGACAAGGGCAAGGTTCTTGTTGACAAATACTTTAAAACAAACGTTGACGGCGTTTATGCTATCGGCGATATCACACCAGGTCAGGCACTGGCGCATGTCGCATCAAAAGGTGCGATCATCTGCATAGAAGCTATTGCCAATAAGGAAGGTAAATACAAGCATATGCCTGAGCCACTGGATTATGGCAATGTACCTGGCTGTACCTACTGCTCTCCTGAAGTAGCAAGCGTAGGACTCACAGAAAAGCAGGCAAAGGATGCAGGATATGATGTCAAAGTAGGTAAGTTCCCATTCTCTGCATCTGGTAAGGCAAGTGCTGCCGGTGCAACAGAAGGTTTTGTAAAAGTGATCTTTGACGCTAAGTACGGAGAGTGGCTCGGTACGCACATGATAGGATATAACGTAACCGAAATGATCGCGGAAACCGTAGTAGCGCGGAAACTTGAAACAACATGGCAGGAAATACTGGATAGCATACATCCCCACCCTACAATGAGCGAAGGCGTGAAAGACGCTGTTGAAGTAGCTCTTGGTGAAGCAATTCATCTGTAACATTACAAACGAATTAAAACAAAAAGAGAGGCTGCAAATTGCAGCCTCATCTTTTATCCCCAATTAACGAGTTGTAAATATCTTTAAAGATCAACGAACATTTACCCGATCAATGGGCAAATTCGAGTTCCAATATTTCGTTTATTTCGCTCAGCATTTTAATTGATAACGGTTTGCTGTAGAACCTGCGTATCGCAGAGTATTTTGTTACTCTGTCCAAATCGGTTTTCGACGTGGTTGATGAAACCATTATGATATGGCATTGTTTTCTGAAAGACTCTGGCATTTTTAAAAAGCCATCCAGAAAGTCGAATCCATCCAACTCCGGCATGTTCAAATCTAAAAATATAACAAGCGGAAAGCTAGATGAAGACATATCTAGTGTCTTCAAATAACTTAAACCATCTGAAACGCATGAAAAACTCTCCACCTTTTCAGCGAAAGCATAGCTCTTGATTACTGCCGCCGACAGAAAGCGATCTACTTTACTGTCATCAACAATTATTGCTGTTTTGTGTGTGTAGTTTTTGTTCATTTCAGATTATTTTAATTGTTGAATAAATGCCCACTAACCCAACGATCAATATTCAATAACACATTCTTAAATTCAAACCTAGTGGCAACCTCTATAAATCACCTAATTCATTAAATTAATTTACATTCAATTCCTCGCATTATCCAAACGCACTATTAGTAGTAAAACCACTACAGTAAAGTTCGAAATTACCATTGAGAAAAATGCATCAGTTTAGAAGCTATGTTTTTGCTTTTTGGCAGTTTCCTGTGGTTATTTCAGCAGAAATTAGATATCTAATAAGCAGAAAAGCAATGTTTTTCTGCAAAAAAGCAAAAAAATAGGTGCATTTCCGCTCTACCACATTCCATTGAGTGTTAGAACTTTGCGCCATCATTAACAACCAAAAAAAATAAACATGAACAGTAAATTTTTAGCAGCAATTTGTATCAGCATCTTAATCTTAGCTTGTAATAAAAACGATTCTAACATTAATAAAGTAAGTCCCAACAGCAACACAACAACAGCCCCTACTGGCAAAACAGCTACCAACTCTGCAGCCAGGATGAGCTATCCACTGGAAGGCGACTCAAGATACATACCTCTGGACGAAGCTAATACAATGATCGGTAGCTATTTGAGCAGCATTAACTCTTCTGCAAATGATACAGACGTACGTTCATTCTCTGTAGACGCTGACTCTCTCAGAGCACTGCTTGACCAGACGGGCATCAAGAGAGTGAAAATAATGTTCGGTCACACAATGGGCTATATCAATGGAGGTCACTACGGTCAATACGCCGGTTTCCAGAGCGGCGCTTTAACTCTGATCATTGCAGGCTACAATGCTGCCGGTAATTATGTATATTACAACGGTATGGCGCTAGATCATTGCACTCCATGCCCTTATAATTGTCCATCTGGAGTAGCAGGTAATAATTTGCTTGAATAACATTATGCTTTTCAAAATTTCATACATCGTATATTATTCATCACTTTTATTTGCAGCGACATGTTGTGTGTACAGGTACAAAATACTTGATAATGCATCGAAAGTTATGGCGATTTTAATATGCTGCGGCTTCCTAAACGAACTCGCAGCATATTATTTATCAAAAGTCTACCATAACAACCTAGCATTATTTGCAATCTATTGTTTCCTAGAATTTGGCCTTACTTGCTTTTATTTCAACAAAGTGATAGATGTATTTATCGAAAAAAATATTGGTTTTTACATAATGACAATTGGGATCGTCTTTGGAATTTTGAATTTAATATTTCTTCAGCATATAGATAGTATTAACTTTTACTTTTTGTTTTTTGAAGGCCTTACTATAATAGGCATGTCATTGTTTGCATTCTTTAGATTCTTGCTAAAACAAGAAAATCTGGACTTGTATAAATACCCTCACTTTTGGTTTATTAGTATTCTTATTTTTTTCTGGAGCATCACTTTTTTGTTTTGGGGTTTGTACGATTATGTCAACCAACAATTCAAAGCGATAGCAACCCCTTTCAATTTTATACTCCCAGCTGCCGGAATCATCACCTATATTGCACATGGTGTTGTTTTCCTATTATATCCCAAAATGAAAACGACCAATGAATAACCTAAATCTGATCCCACTGTTTATTGCCGGATCACTAATGATCATGCTTCTGGCTTTCTTTCTGATCGCATACCTGCTAGTACAAAAACGGAAGCAGAATCTTTATCAATTGGAGAAAAGACAGATGATCTTCGACCATCAAAACAATGTGCTACGTACGAAGATAGAGGAGCAGGAAAACACCATGGATCAGATCTCGAAAGAACTGCACGATAATATAAAATCAGTATTGGGTTTTGCACAGATGAGCATGTACAATATTGCAGATATGGCCACAAACCAGGAGCAAGCCGTACTCATCGAGAAGACCAACGGCATTATCAGTCAGGTAATAGACGAGCTGCATAACATCAGCCATTCTCTGAACAGTAACTTTGTTAAGAATATTGGACTGGCAGATACCATCAGCAAGGAGCTGGAAAATATCAGGCTCTCAAAAAACATTGTTTGTAACATAGAAGTAAAGGGAGATCCCGTAACATTGAGTTCGGAGAAAGAATTGCACATTTTCAGAATAGCACAGGAAGCAATTCAAAACAGCATTAAACACGCAAAGCCAACAAACATTAATTTCGTGTTGAACTACAACAAGGATCTATTTTCGATGACGATATCTGACAACGGGATTGGTTTTGACAAAAACAGGGTCTATGCTATGAACGGCCTTGGTTTCCTGAATATGTTTCAGAGGGCCAGGTATATACATGGGTCGCTGGAAGTTGATTCTACACCTATGAAAGGTACATCTATTGTTTTATCTTTAAACCCTAACAACAATGGAATCAACAATTAGAGTAGCCATAGCAGATGACCACGAAATAGTGCTGAACGGAGTGAAAGGCATTATCCTTTCATTTGGCGATTACAGTGTTGATTTTGTGGCGAACAACGGAAAGGAGATGTACGACAAACTGCTGGCGGCAGAAACATTACCAGATATTGTGGTGCTGGATGTAAGCATGCCGGTATGGGATGGATATGTGACCCTTGATGCCATCAAAAAGAAATGGCCGGAAATGAAGGTGCTGATACTAACAATGCACAAGCATGAATTGGGTATCATTAAGATGTTCAGAAGCGGTGCCAATGGTTACCTGCTGAAAAACAGTCCACCGAAGGAGTTGAAGAAAGCACTACAATCGATAGTTGAGAACGGACTTTATTTCTCGGAACTGGTATCGGGCAATTTCTTAAGCAGAATGCAGCAAACTAATATTCTGCCATCACTTAGTGAGCGGGAAATTCAATTATTACGTCTTTGCCCAAGTGATCTCACCTATCATGAAATAGCAGGCAAGATGGGCATACCCGAAACAACGGTTGCGGGGCATAGAATGAGTCTGTTTGATAAGTTCGGGGTAAACAGCCGAACGGGTCTGGTAATATGCGCCATACAAATGGGATTGATACAAGTTGAATAAACGAAATAAAAAAACCGGGAATTTCCCGGTTTTTTTATTCAAAGTCTTCAAGCAGCTATTGCTCCCCTATCTTATCCATCCAGTGAATTTCAGGTTCCTTTTTACCTGGCTTCCTGTCGAGCAGGTAACGTGCGATCAGGTAACCACCAATGCCAAACATCTCTATCGTAAATGTATGCAGCGGATTGCCGGTAATGATCTTCACAAGATTCTTCGCCAAAGCGTCCCTCACAGCCGCATCGGTAGAAGAAAGCAAATTGAGATCCACAGCATTTCTGCAAAAAGCAAATATTACAAAAATGAGGCCGAGCATGAAGCAACCAAGAAAAGCAATGACGGTATATATTGCCCATGCCATCGGGTTAAGGCTTTTAGATTTAGCCAAAACACTATTCCTCCATGCGAGGTAACTAAGCAATATGATCTCTACCATTCTTAAATGCTTTTCATGAATTCAGTTACGCTTTCCATTACGTGGCTGATCTGAGCATCATTCAAACCATGATGGCAAGCCAGCAACATACCTCCACGCATTACTCTATCAGCTTCAGGGTAACCTGCTTTAGCTGTTTTAGATGGCAAATGTTTGAAACCAGGCTGACGCAGGATGTTACCGGTAAATACAGTACGCGTCATGATATTTCTCTTTTCCAGGAATATCTGCATATCGCGACGTATGAACGGAGCAGTTTCGCGCAGGGTTGTTGCAAATGCAAGCCATGCGGTACGTGAGTTTGGCAACTGTTTAGGCAGTATAAAGAACTCTTCGTACTGAGTGAAGAATTCGCGCATGCGGTTATAATGACTTGTGCGGGTATCAATGTTTGCACCCAGTTTGTTGAGCTGAACGATACCGAACGCAGCACCTAACTCAGATGGCTCGATATTGTATCCCGGCTCCTCAAAAACGAATTTCGCATCGTAAGGAATGCCATCAATGTCCACATTAAAACGATTTTCGATCTTCTCTGATTCTACAAACAAAGAAGAACTGCGTCCCCAGCTGCGCAACAGGCGGCCACGGTTATAAAATTCGTCTGAATTAACACACAGCATACCACCATTACCCGCACAGTTTATAATATGCGAACCATAGAAGCTGGTAGTGCTCATATCTGTAAAGCGACCAGACGACTTGCCGTCTATTTCCGCACCCAGTGTATCAGCAGAATCTTCCAGTACAAACAAATTGTGCTTGTCGGCGATTTCGCGCAGTTGAGCCCAGTTAGGCAGATTACCCATCAGGTTAGGGATCACCATAGCCTTTGTATTAGGGGTGATCATTTCTTCTACCTTATTGGCATCGATGTTGTAGGTTCCTTCTTCAACATCCACATATGCAGGTATCCAGCCCTTTTTTACCAGTGGGGCTACAGTTGTGGAAAAAGTAAGAGGAGGAGTGATGATCTCAGCACCCGGCTCGTAATTCATCAGGTCGGCAGCCAAATAAAGTGCTGAAGAGCCGCTGTTGACCATGATACCATACTTTTTATTGTAAAGTCCGGCTACGCGTTCTTCCATCTCACGCACGTTTTTACCCATCTGGGTGCTGGTGCGCAATACGTTTACTACCGCTTCAATTTCTTCTTCGCCATGTACGGTTTTACCGTATGGCACGTGGATATAGTCTGTTTGTACCATTTTATAAAATTAGGTTGCGAATTTAGTATTTAAGTGTCAATTAATTACGTTAAAAAAGGTTAGAATGTCACAGATCAGCTCAAATAGAAGGGTTATCCACACTATTCTAATAAATAAGCACACATTATTACTTTTAGTTAAACAAGCAATGTGTTTCGGAAATTACGGTTTGGTGGGATTCCAAATGATCTGATGTATTAATGAAGGGTGCAAATACCGGGCAGCTGCGGTATATTTCTGGTTGATTTCGCTATTCCGGGGGTAGGAAGCCGCTAAACTTAAACCTGTGTGAAATTATCCATTATGCTTTTTCGGATTTTCTGATTAAAACCCTTACCTTTGCACCTTCAAAAAAGAAAGATAAACACTTTAATCATATAAAAATGGCAGATTTACGCTTACAGCGCAATTTTGGAATAGCGGCCCACATTGATGCGGGCAAGACTACAATGACAGAACGTATTCTTTATTATACCGGTGTAAACCACAAAATTGGTGAGGTGCACGAAGGTGCTGCAACCATGGACTGGATGGCGCAGGAACAAGAGCGTGGTATCACTATTACTTCAGCGGCAACTACCTGCTTCTGGAACTTCCCTACTACTCAGGGCAAGAAACTTCCAGAATCAAAAAACTACAAATTCAACATCATTGATACTCCCGGTCACGTGGATTTCACGATCGAGGTGGAGCGTTCATTGCGCGTATTGGACGGTCTTGTGGCATTGTTCTCAGCGGTTGATGGTGTGGAACCACAGTCTGAAACTGTATGGCGCCAGGCTAACCGTTATAAAGTACCACGTATTGGTTTCGTAAACAAAATGGACCGTATCGGTGCAGACTTCCTGATGGTGGTTCAGCAGGTAAAAGACATGCTGGGTGCAAAATCAGTACCACTGCAGTTGCCAATTGGTGCTGAAGACCATTTTAAAGGTATCGTGGATCTGATCACCATGAAGGCGATCATTTGGGACGATGCTACACAGGGTATGACCTATACAGTAGTTCCGATTCCTGATGATATGAAGGAAGACGTGGATTTCTGGCGTGCCCACCTGGTTGAAGCTGTTGCTGAATATGACGATATGCTGCTGGAGAAATTCTTTGCAGACGCTAATTCTATTTCTGAAGACGAAATACATGAAGCAGTTCGTAAGGCTTGTCTTGACCTGAGCATTGTACCAATGCTTTGCGGTTCGGCTTATAAAAACAAAGGCGTACAGGTAGCTCTGGATGCGGTGATCCGTTACCTGCCTGGTCCATTGGATATCGAATCTATTAAAGGAACTAACCCTGATACAGGTGAAGAAATTGAGCGTCATCCAAATGCAAAAGAACCATTCTCTGCACTTGCGTTTAAGATCATGACCGATCCTTTCGTAGGTCGTCTGGCGTTCTTCAGGTGCTATTCTGGTCGTCTGGATGCGGGTTCTTATGTTCTGAACGTACGTTCGGGCAAGAACGAGCGTATCAGCCGTATCATGCAGATGCACGCAAACAAACAAAACCCTATCGACTTCATCGAAGCTGGTGATATCGGTGCGGCAGTTGGTTTTAAAGAAATCAAAACCGGTGATACACTGTGTGATGAGAAAAACCCGATCATGCTGGAGAACATGTTCATTCCTGAGCCTGTAATCTCTATCGCGGTTGAACCAAAAACACAGGCCGACGTTGACAAGATGGGTATGGCTATCGCCAAACTGGTGGAAGAAGATCCTACCCTGCGCGTAAAAACTGACGAAGAAACAGGACAAACTATCCTTAGCGGTATGGGTGAGCTTCACTTGGAGATCATCGTAGACCGTATGAGGCGCGAATTCAAGGTGGAGATCAATCAGGGTGCACCGATGGTGGCTTACAAAGAAGCATTCACGCTTCAGATTGAACACCGCGAAATATACAAGAAACAAACAGGTGGTCGTGGTAAATTCGCGGACATCCAGTTCGAGATCGGACCTGCTGAAGAAGCGTTCCTTGCAGAAGGTAAAGGCAGATTCCAGTTCATCAACGAAATATTTGGTGGTTCTATCCCACGTGAGTTCATCCCTGCTATTCAGAAAGGTTTTGAATCTTCTATGGGTACCGGACCATTGGCTGGCTTCCCAGTAGAAAGTATGAGGGTTCGTATTTTCGACGGTTCTTTCCACCAGGTGGATAGTGACTCTATGTCTTTCGAGCTTTGTGCTAAATCCGGCTTCCGTGAGGCTGGCCGTAAAGCAAAAACAGTATTGCTGGAGCCGATCATGAAAGTGGAAGTAACTACTCCCGATCAGTACATGGGTGATGTAACAGGTGACCTTAACCGTCGTCGTGCAATGCTGGAAGGTATGGACAACCGTAACAACCTGCAGGTAATACGCGCTAAAGTGCCGCTGAGCGAAATGTTCGGTTATGTAACTCAGCTCCGTTCATTATCTTCAGGTCGTGCTACTTCAGTAATGGAGTTCAGCCATTACGCTCCTGCACCACGCAACATTCAGGAAGAAGTTGTTGCAAAGACAAAAGGTAAAGAGCACGCTAATTAGTAGTTAGTAGATAGTATTTAGTAATTAGTAGATAGTAAATAGTAAATAGTACTTGCCGCCCCGATCTTCGGGGCGGCTTTGTTTTTGCCTATCTTTGTATAACATCAAAACTTGCTCCCCCTGATGAAATACTGGCTGATCCTGATTTTGTTCACTTCCTGCATTGCACATGCACAGGAAGTAATGTATCCTGAAGTGTTTCAGAACATAAAGGGCGTGAAAGTTATTAAGGCTTTTTCAGGTGACACTTTGGTACACGCCTACTCTGCAAGCCCGGATGGAAAAATAATCAGCTGTACAGATTATTACAACGAAAAGGCTCAGGGAAAAGAAATGTATAGCTATGAAAATGGAAAAATCGTAAGTTTAAGATCTTACCAGGAAAGAGAATACACATACGACCTTGATGGTAATTCCACTTCCTATTCTCCAACTGACTTTAAGTGGGATAGTGCGAAAGTAACTTTTGAAATAAAGCGCACCTACGGACCTGAAGGAATTATATCTTACAAACATTTTGTCAACCCCGGCAATGTACTCGTCACAGACATTTCATATACCTATACCCGGGATGGCAAACTGAAAAAAGAAGAGATCAAAACTAGTCCAAAACCGGGTGTAGAACAATATACTTCGAACACTGAACAGCCTGCATCGGCGGCCAGCCGCTATAAAATATTTGCCTACGAGCCCAATCTTACAACCATATATTACTATGTAAATGGCAAACTAACCGGAACTGAAAACATAACAACAACAACCGATGGCCGGATCACTAACCGGGTGGTGAAAAACAGCCGGGATAAGACAATCTCCTGGGTCAATTACAACTACAACACCCAGGGACAACTAGTAGATCTGGTGAACAACGACACAGGCGAAGATGGCTTCGGTAAGGGTCACCCTGTTATGTTCGATAGAGAGCTATACACTTATGATATGAAGGGGCGCATGATTGTAAAGCAATCTTTCCTGAAGGGAAAGCCGGTGCATGCGTTTACCTATAAATATGAGTAATAACCAGACCCAGAAAAGATGTCCGGGCATTCGTGGCGGTTTTATTTTTTTGTATATTCATTGTACGATTAGAACGAAATTTTAGACCATTTTCCAACACCATGCCTGAAACTATGATATTTGCTACCGAAAGACTCCAATACCTCTGCGATACCCTACCAGCGCTGATCAAACAAATGCCCGAACAGGAGTTCTCCCAAAAACCTGCGCCCAACAAATGGAGCAGGAAAGAGATACTCGGCCACCTGATAGACAGTGCCACTAATAATCATCAACGTTTTGTAAGGGTTCAGTTTGAGGACACCCCCTTCATTATTTATGATCAGGATAAATGGAACACAAACAGCAGGTACCAGAGTATGGATTCGGCACATGTGATAGCTTTTTGGGAGGCATATAACCGGCACCTGATTGAGGTCATTAAGCGCATACCGGAAGAAAACTATTTACGCACCTGCAAGACCAATGAACCCGAGCCGGTAACACTACTTTGGCTGGTAGAAGATTATGTAAAACACTTGGAATACCATTTGAGGCAGATTGTTGTGTACTGAAGGTTTATTTGCCGGAGAGTCATTCTGGACAAGTACTGCGGCTTACAAAATGAAACTAGTGTTTTATCACCAGCTTTCGCACTACTTGCGGCCCTTCGGAAAAATCAATCCTACATGTGTAGACTCCATCCGGGAGTTCATGTACTTCAACTGTTGTTTGTGCAGCTGTTAATTTAATTGTCTTTAAAAGCCGCCCTGCCATATCGAATATCGATAATGCTGCATTCTTTCGGTTTAGACCATTTGTGGCAACAACAAACTCCTGATTTGCAGGGATGGGATAAATATCCGCACTGAAATCAACCAGATTTTGGTCTGCTACAGACGTGTTGCATGGATGATCTTTTACGAAGACAGATTTTGAAACTGCGCAACCGGAAGCTGTAGTGTAGTAAAAAGTAACTGTGCCTGATGCCATAGGAGAAACAACGCCGTTTGTTGAACCAATCGTCGCAACAGCGAGGTTGTCGCTGGTCCATACCCCGCCGGGAGTAGGGTCAGTCAAGATTCCCGAGCCATTCACGCAAAAAGTATCGGCCCCTTCTATTACCAGCGGATAATCGGCCATAGCTACATGAAAAGTATCTGTTTTTCGGGTACAACCATCAGTATACGATACCCAGAAAACCCCACTGGCCATGATAGTATCTACAGGACCAACTCCTCCGTTATACCAGAGATATTCAGTACCTAACGGTGCTGCCAAACTCATGCTATGCGCTTCAGTAAGCACACACACTGTTGTATCTGTCCAGAAATTGAAAGTATCTATTAAAGGCGTAACCACAATAGTATCAATATTCACGATGCAGCTATTACTCTCCTGAACCCAGTAGGTGCCGTAATATGAAATTAAAATTGATGGCGACCAACTAGTATCAGACCATAAATATGCCAACGCAGTATCATAAGGGTATAATCTAAGGCTGTCTCCAGGAGTAATACAAACCGCAGTATCGTGCCGTGAGTAGGTAAAACTCGCCGCGCCCAAAGGCACAAAAATTGATGGCATTCCAATAAATCCAGACGAACCAGGCGACAATGCAACAGCGTGACTTACGTATCCACAACTTATGCCGGACAAATTCGGGTGGTTTATTACGTCAAGATACTCTGTAGAAAGGTCAGATAAACGGTTAATATAAATTTTACCGTCAGGCGCAAGTCTCATTTGACTCTCAGCCCAAGGATTGGCAGTCACTACGGTAAACTCAGAAGAAATTATTGCAGAAGGACTAGAAAGTGAAACATCGTACTGCAATAGTTTAACACCGCTAAAAGTATCCCAAATTGCATAAAGTTTGCTATTGTCTGGCGAAAATTCTACACCGTAGATATTTCGGATGCTATCCAATACCACTCTTCCGGAAACTAAACCACTCGCAGGGTCGAAATCAAACAATTCAAGGCCATTCGGAATGCACATCTCACAACAAGATGCAATTTTGCGTCCATCAGTTGTTGCTGCGAAAACGCCAATTGTATCAACGTAAGGTCGGCTCGCAACACCGGGTACAGAAATAACCGGGGATGAAATGCCGGTAGAATTTATATTGTAAACAACAAATTCCAGTCTGTCTCTCTTGCGAGTGATTAACCACGTATTACAGCCAAGCCCCCTGACTGAGATCATTTTTTCGGATAAGGAACTATCCAGTTGTATCCCCCTTAGAGTAGGCAAAACGTCGCCGTTTCCTCCATCCAGAGTCATATCAACCACAGAATAGGCAAGTCGTGAAGAATAACTACTCATTGCCGATTCTAGAGAGAATACATAATATTGATTTGGATTGCCTACGACCGGTGCGATAACAGCCGCCTGACCAGTGCTTACGGTGGGAAACGAAACAATTGAACTACCCGACGGCATATACGCTCCGGTGCGGTTGAATACCGAGGTGCCATCAGTATAAAACAATAAATTTCCGGCTGCATCGCTCACAGATGCACTACCCTCACGCGTTTATATGTTTGAATAGAAAGGAACTGGAAGGCCTGATGAAAAATCAATCCCGGCATTATACCCAAAAACCCACTTCTTATTCTCATTCGCAAAATATTGGGCATCAGTTTTTGTGAAAAAAAACAATAAAATCGAAATACTTATAATTAGTCGGGTCATATGGCTTATTTTTCATGTAAACAAATATAGCGAAATTATATTGAATTATTCTATTGCATTGATTAATTCAATGGCATGTTTGAATAATGCGTTGATTACCCAAATTCCCGAAAGACACCTTACCTTCGCTGAAATTCTATAGAAAAACCATTTAGTGCTTCAATTATTCAGAAATAATAGTCCTTTCACTGTAATTGTCCTGTTCATATTTGCCCTTGTGGTGAAGTTTGAAGCCCTTTTGCACCCTGTTTTACCAACACCGGTTAACAATCACTTCCTGTTCAATGTGATCCTGCAAGGGATGTCATTCGTCTTTAGACAAGGAGCTTTCGCATATACCCTGCTGTCTGTGGTGATCCTGTTTATACAGTCCATTTATCTAAAGGGCATTGCATCGAAGCATAAGTTGTTCCCGCGTGCCACCTATGTACCCTCGTTTGTTTTCCTGTGTCTTACTTCTATTTACCTGCCTTTTAATACATTTTCAGAAACGCTGATCATCAATTTTTTGCTGCTGGGCGCTGTGGATACTATGTTTGGCTTCACACAAACCACCCAACCGCGTAAGCTTATTTATAACGCTGCTTTCCTGCTGAGTATGGCCGCTTTGTTTCAGTTTACTATACTGGCATTTTTCTTGTTGCTACTGGTGGGTATGGTATTGTTCCGGCCTTTTAATCTGGGCGAATGGTCGGTGGCAATGATGGGCTATTTCACACCTTTTTACTTCCTGGCCTGTTTATTATTCCTTACAGATAAGTTCGGCGTTTACTCACAGTGGCCGCACATCGGTTTTTCTTTGTCTTCACACGTAGTGTCTATATTCTATATGATCGTGACTCTGGCCGGTATGTTTATACTGCTGGCTTCGGGCGTTTATGCGATGCAGCAAAATGTAGCCATGAGCAATATCTATGTGCGCCGCGACTGGATAGCGCTGTCATTTTACCTGTTTGTATCGGTGTTGGTGGCAATTCTTACCGATGTGGAGATAAGAACGGCCTGGCTAATAACCATCCCTGCGCTGAGTATTATAATTTCGCATGCACTTTTACTTGAAAAAAATAAGCGTTTTAGTAACTTTATCTTTTATTTTTCACTCTTTTTCCTTGTATTCTGCCTGATGGCGAATAAATAAACGACGATAATGAAATTTGGAATAATAGTTTTCCCCGGATCCAATTGCGACAGAGACATGATGCACGCCCTGCAGGACGACCTGAAACAGGAAGTGGTAATGCTTTGGCATAAGGACAAAGATTTGAGTATGTTCACCAAAGACGACTGTATTGTGTTGCCCGGAGGCTTCTCTTATGGCGATTATCTTCGTTGCGGTGCGCTGGCTCGTTTCAGCCCTATGATGGAACAGGTAATTGAGTTTGCCAATAAAGGTGGTAAAGTACTGGGCGTGTGCAATGGCTTTCAGATTCTGTGCGAAGCCGGTTTGTTACCCGGTGGTCTGCTGCTTAACGACCATCAGAAGTTTACCTGCAAGAATGTCTACATCAAAAGCGAGAGCACTAAAAACTTGATCGGTTCCCATGTGGGTGTAAAAACACTAAAGATACCTGTGGCTCACGGCGAGGGCAGATACCATGCCGACGCAGCCACTCTAAAACAATTGCATAGTAACAACCAGATCGTTTTCAGATACTGCAACGAAGCCGGCGAAGTGCATATGCATTCCAGTCCGAACGGTGCAACCGATAATATTGCAGGCATTTGTAACGAAGGGCGTAACGTATATGGTATGATGCCCCACCCCGAGCGTGCCTGCTCTGATGCCCTAAATAATATAGACGGAAGAGGGATTCTACTTGCCCTTTCCAGAATGAATTAAGGCAATTTTAGGGCGAAAGTGCAGCGAACATATACTGATTACCTGAATTAAACGTTAAAATCGGGATAGTCAGGCTATTCTATTCGTTTACTTCCTTACTTTGTACAGATAATAACCTGTCTTTATAGTAACAAAACGACTTATGAAATTATTAAAGTATTTCCTTGTTCTGATTGCCACAGCGGTATCCGCGCCGTCCTTCGGTCAGATGATCGAAGACCCAACTACCTGGACTTATGAGGTAAAAAAGAAGACCGGCAATGATTACCAGCTTGTTTTCCACTTGGTGCTGAAAAACCCATGGCACATCTACTCCCTGAAACCGGGCGGTGATGGATACGAAATCGCACCCTCTTTCACTTTCGACAAAAACGCAAACCTAAAGCTGAAAGGAAAGCTTACCGAGAAAGGAAAACCAACCACAACAACTATGGACGGCATTGATGGCAAAGTCACCTATTTCTCGGGAACCGTGGATTATGTGCAAGATGTAACTGTAACCGGAAAGACAAAAATTTCGGGCAAGCACGAATATCAGGTGTGCAACGACAAACTTTGCCTGCCACCGAAAACAAAAGATTTTAGTTTTGAGATCAAGTAAACGATCAGCCGGTGTTTGTGCTGATGTTCATTTTTGCAAATTTTAAAAGTATTGTATGAGGTACACATATAGGATTTTACTGGTTATTTTTATTGGCCTGCTTTCCACCTCACTTGTAAGCGGGCAAATGACTGCGGATAACAGTAAGTGGACACTTACTGCAAAAAAAATATCCGGAGATCAATACGACCTCATACTACATCTACAGCTGCCCGACAAATGGCATATCTACTCATTTACGCCGGGTGGCGATGGCATGGAGATTCCTCCCACCGTTGCTTTTGCAAAGAATGACAAAGTGAAACTTGATGGAGCAGTTAAGGAAAAAGGTAAGCTGATCAGC
Organism: uncultured Bacteroidota bacterium; assembly: GCA_903829015.1. Classification (GTDB taxonomy): domain Bacteria; phylum Bacteroidota; class Bacteroidia; order Chitinophagales; family Chitinophagaceae; genus Nemorincola. The sequence goes on along the minus strand of CAIKOJ010000127.1, from coordinate 26,324 downwards.
GAAACCATGGATGGAATTGATGGTATCATCCACATGTACAAAAACAAAGTGGACTATATTCAACATGCAACGATATCCGGGAATACGACCATAACCTGCAATTACACTTACCAGATCTGCGACGACCATAGTTGCTTGCCCGAAAAAAAGGCAAAGCTAACTTTGGAAATTAAAGACGCGGGTGAAGGACCGGCAACAACTACTGCAGCTGTAGCGACAACACCGGCAGACACTGCAAAAACTGACACGGCGAACAAGGCAGACAGCAAAACAGAACTTGCCGCAGCCGGTAAAACCGACACAACGAAATCAGCTGGCAAAACTACAGAAACTGAATCTAACAAAGAATCGAAGTCTCTGCTGTGGCTTTTTCTGGCGGCACTGGGAGGTGGCATAGCCGCGGTGCTTACACCTTGCGTGTATTCAATGATACCCATTACGGTTAGCTTCTTTACCAAAAGAAGCAAGACCCGCAAAGAAGGTCTGAAGAATGCTTTCTACTACTCGCTTTCAATAGTGATCATATTCACTGTATTGGGTGTATTAATCTCTGCCATATTCGGCTCCAATGCGCTGAACTCTCTATCAACCAACTGGATCGCCAACCTTTTCTTCTTTGTGATCTTCGTGATCTTTGGTATCTCGTTCCTGGGCGCATTTGAAATTACACTACCATCCTCCTGGACCAGTAAAACAGACTCCAAGGCCGGCGTTGGTAGCTTCGGTGGTATCTTCTTTATGGCACTTACACTTGCCATTGTTTCATTCTCCTGCACTGGTCCTATTGTCGGTCCGCTGTTGGTACTTGCAGGTAAGGGCGGCTTATTAGGTCCTACCATTGGTATGTTTGGCTTTTCTATTGGTCTGGCTTTACCTTTTGCATTATTTGCCGTTTTCCCCGGCATGCTCAATAAACTAGCTTCTTCTGGTGGCTGGCTCAATCAGGTGAAAGTAGTTCTTGGTTTCCTTGAGCTGATGCTGGCACTTAAGTTCTTCTCGAACGCAGATCTGGCAATGGGCTGGCGTTTGCTGGATAGAGAGGTATTTATTGCAGTATGGATAGTACTCTCTGTGCTACTCGGACTCTACTTGCTCGGCCAGTTAAAACTATCACATGACGATGCTCCTGCAAAGAACATTTATGGACAGGAGTATGTTTCCTTATTCAAGTTGTTTCTGGCTATCACTTCTTTCACGTTTGCAGTTTACTTGTTACCCGGCATGTGGGGCGCACCATTAAATGGTGTTAGTGCATTCGTGCCACCTTTGGGGACATTCGATTCATTTGGCGGCGGCGGCGGAAATGCGGCAGAAAAAACCAGCTCACCAAATAGCAACGACGCTGTTCAGCCCGTAAAGTATGTGGCAGAAATGAAAATTTACGAACCACCTGTAGTTAAAAACCTGGGGCTGGTGACGTACTTCGATTATGACGAGGCATTAGCCGCATCTAAAAAACTGAAGAAACCAATCATGCTCGATTTCACAGGCATCAACTGTGTCAACTGCCGCAAGATGGAGGCCCAGGTGTGGTCTAAACCAGAGGTAGCTAAACTACTGAAGGAAGACTTTATAGTAGCATCCTTGTATTGCGACTTTAACAGGATAGAATTACCGAAAGATCAGCAGTATTTTTCTAAAGACCTCAACTCACAGGTTGAAACAATTGGCAATAAAAACGCCGACCTGCAGGCAAGCAAATTCGGATCTAATTCTCAGCCCTTCTATTTCTTTGTAGATGAAAACGGTAATAAACTAGTTGAAGGTGGCTACTCTTACGACCCGGATGTGGCAAAGTTTGTATCTCATCTGGAAAAAGTAAAAGAGAACTACAGGAAAACACATCCATAAACCTGGGTGTCAACAGGGTTAGACTTATATCTGACTCTACATTACGCTTTTAGGATAAACACCTAACGCAACAATATGATCAAAACAATTACCATTGCGCTCTCCCCTTCCGAATCATTTCAGGAAGACAAAATAAGAACCGGCATTGCCGCTGAATGTGGTGTTGCGGTGAGCAGAGTTACCGGCTATTCAGTTCAGAAGCGATCCATTGATGCACGGTCAAGGCAGGTAAAAATAATCATTCAAATTAAGGCGTTCATAGATGAGCAGGTAATTCCAGAACCTGCGTTTGATCCCGAACTCCGCGACGTATCAATTGCCGCACATGTGGTGATAGTGGGTGCCGGACCTGCCGGGCTTTTTGCCGCTCTGAAGTTGATTTCGCTGGGTGTAAAACCGATAGTTATTGAACGTGGCAAAGATGTGCGCAGCCGCCGGAGAGACTTGGCAGCAATGAATAAAGACGGCATCGTAAATCCCGAATCGAATTATTGCTTTGGCGAAGGCGGAGCCGGTACCTACAGCGATGGCAAACTGTATACACGCTCTACCAAGCGCGGCAATGTGCAAAGAATACTGCAGTTGTTTCACCATTTTGGTGCCGCACCCGATATACTCTATGAAGCACATCCGCATATCGGCACAAACAAACTTCCGCAAATTATTACTGCTATCAGAGAGCAGATCGTAGCCTGCGGCGGTGCTGTTTTGTTTGATACCAAACTCACTGACATTGTTATAGACAGCGATCATATAACAGCAATCAAAACATCTGATGGTGGTACTATTGAATGCAAAGCTATGATCCTTGCAACCGGTCACTCTGCCCGAGATGTGTTCCGATTACTGCACGACAAAGGTATTGCTGTGGAAAGTAAACCATTCGCGCTGGGCGTCCGTATCGAGCATCCGCAATTATTAATTGATCAGTCGCAATATCGCTGCGACATCAGAGATACGTACCTGCCACCGGCCAGCTACTCGCTGGTGGCGCAGGAAAACGGCCGGGGTGTATTTTCTTTTTGCATGTGCCCCGGCGGCATCATAGCTCCCGCGGCCACTGCACCTGGCGAGATAGTTGTAAACGGCTGGTCGCCATCCAAACGAAACAATCCGTATGCCAACTCAGGCACAGTGGTGTCGGTTGATGAAAAAGATTTTGCGCAATATAAATTTACAGGCCCGCTGGCTGCAATGCAATACCAGCAAATGGTGGAACAAAAGGCATTTGAAATAGGTGGCGGTAAACTGGTAGCTCCTGCCCAGAGAATGGCAGACTTTGCCGCAGGCAAAGTATCGTCTACCCTCCCCGATTGTTCTTACCTGCCCGGCATACATAGTGCCGCTATTAGCAGTGTACTACCCAAAGAAGTTAATGATGCACTGAAGAAAGCTGTTATCGATTTCGGAAAAAAAATGAAGGGGTATTTTACCAATGAGGCAGTGTTGGTAGCTACCGAATCTAGAACCAGTTCACCTGTTCGAATACCCCGAGACAAAGACACCCTGCAGCACACTCAAATAAAAGGATTGTTTCCCTGCGCCGAAGGTGCAGGATATGCAGGCGGTATTGTTTCTGCAGCAATTGATGGTGAACGATGTGCCGAGGCCGCAGCGGCAGCATTATAACGGCTATCTACCCGGCACCCTGTCTTCTATTATCTGCTCTTTGGTACTGTTCAGGTAAAACCCAATATAGCTTTTCACGTACGGGTCTTGTTCGGCATCAAATATCCGCTCGAGCAAAATCCTTCCTTCACCTTGCCTGTCGAGCAGCATCAGAACTATGCCTTTGTTTATTAGAACACCTTTCAACTTCGGATCATTTTCGTTCTTACCCAGTATAGCGTTATCAATTTTAAGTAGTTTATTCAAAGACACAAGCGCTTCTTTTCTATGGCCAGTATGGTACTCCATAATACCTGAAACATAAAGAGCATCTGCCTCCTTCGGAAAAACCCTAACCATCTTCCGGGTAGTTTTCAATGCCGCATCGCTTTGCCCCAATTGGTTTTGCAGGGTTATCTTATTTACCCACGCATCCATAAACAAGGTGTCCTTTTTCAAAGCCTTGTCAACCAGATCGCCTACTTCTTTAAGCAATACAAGCTCACCACCTGATCTGTTGTATTTGGCTGTAGCACTATCCAGATATATTTTCGCAACAGGATCCGGCCTGTGCTTGCCAGACTGCCCAAAAGAGAATGTGCTGCTTAAAATACAGACAAGTAAAAGGGAATGTTTCATTCTTTCCAGAGTTAATTCAACCGCAAATTATACATTTTATCAATCGGTAATTGCTGAGAAATCTTTAAAATTCCGTCAATAGCAATAAGAAATTATTATACCTGGGTATTGTATCGTGCCCGCGATTCTGGCTTCCACAACTTAGCTTTCAATTTTTTACAGATTAACCGATCATAATAAAAATACATTTTTTACGTTATTGAAACGTTCAAACGCCATGTACAGAGTACGGTTACTATTTATTTTCGTGATTTCCGTTTGTGGTGCATCCTGCACACACAAAGAAATTGTGCCGCTGAACGTAAACGACCCGTTTTACGCACATAAGAATATCGCTTATGGCCACGATACTGTCCAGCAAACAATGGACATCTACTTACCGAAATTTCACCCTTCGGATAATGTCCCGGTGGTTATCGTTTTGCACGGCGGTGGCTGGTACCAGGGCTACAAAGCAGAAATGAATGCAACAGGCATTGACACCTTTTTTACCAGCAACGGGTTTGCAGTGGTGAACATGAATTACCGGCTCGATGGAAAATACAAATTCCCGGCACCGGTTGATGACATTGGGCTTGTGATGGATTACATTAAGGAACATGCTGCATCGCTCGGCATCAACCCTTCACGAATTTGTATGCTCGGGATAAGTTCCGGGGCTCACCTTGCGCTGCTGTATGCATATAGCCGGAACAATTATAAACGGATAAAAGCAGTGTTGGATTTTTGCGGACCGGTAAATTTTACCGACAGTTCCATATTATTCAAACCATTCAACAGCTTTGTATCAGCATTTGTTGGCAGCTATTCTGCAAATAGTCAGGTGTGGCACGATGCCAGCCCAACGACCTTTATGAGCGGAGCCGTGCCTACAGCTATTTTCCATGGTACATCCGATACGCTCGTCTATTATCGGCAGGCACAGATACTCGACGACTCTTTACGGGCTCGTGGCGTAAACGACATGTTTGTAACATGGGTTGGCTACAGGCATGGCTGGAACCAGATGAAATGGGTGGAGTGGCGCTGGGCTATACTCGACTGGTTGAGCAAATATATTTAGGCGATCTTTAAAACAGTTGCTTCAGCACATTGTAAATGATCATTGGTTTACCCAATGTATAAAAGTGCAGCACGGGCACATTGTTTTTCAGCAGATCACGGCACTGATATAACAACCATTCTGTACCTACGGCTTCGCACGCCTCCGGTGTATTTGCTTTCATCATTTCACTCTGCAGTTCCTCCGGCATTTCTATGCTAAATACTTTTGGCAACAATGTCAGTTGCTTCTGATTTGAAATTGGTTTCAATCCCGGAATAACAGGAACGTTTACGCCCAGTTCCCGGCACTTGCTCAGATAGTTGTAGTAATGCTGATTGTTGTAAAACAACTGTGTGGTTACATAATGAGCACCCAGATCTATTTTTCTTTTCAGATTCCTGATATCTGTTTCCAGGTCAAGAGCTTCCATATGCTTTTCAGGGTAGCCAGCAACGCCAATACAGAAATCGGTTTTTGCACCGTCTATAATATCGTCCTCCATATACTCGCCATTATTCAGGCCCACTATCTGGCGTACCAGATCCTCGGCATAGTGGTGTCCCTGAGGGTTTGGCTTAAAAACATCTTCACCTTTTGCAGCATCTCCCCTTAGTGCTAACACATTCTTAATACCCAGAAAATCCAGATCTATGAGGGCGTTTTCGGTTTCCGCCTTACTGAAACCACCGCAAATAAGGTGAGGTATGGCATCAACTTTATATTTGTTCATGATGGCTGCACAAATCCCTACTGTACCCGGACGCTTTCTGATCTCCACCATTTCGGCAGTTCCATCATTACGGGTTTTCAATATTTGTTCGGCACGGTGGTAGGTTACATTGATAAACGCAGGCTGAAAATCCATCAATGGATTCAGGTGCGTAAAAATCGATTCGATGCTTTTCCCTTTTGTAGGAGGCAAGATCTCAAACGAAATGATTGTCTTTTTACTCTCGGCGAGCAGATCCGTTACTTTCATATAGCGAGGTGCAAAAGTAGAATTATTTTCGATAGGCATTCCAACCTCATGGAATTCAATACCTTTTTCAATTTTATCCCAGTCACACGAATTCCTATTTAACAAATATAATAATTGTAAATACATATGTTTTGGGCTGATTTTCTAGAAAGAAGGCCACCTTTTCCACATAAAGCAGGACGATACCAACAACGAAAAAAATCTTTTTGAAATATGTATATTAACTAAATAAAATATCGTATTTTAGATGCAAATTTAACATTGGTAAAAGAGAGAATTCTCGCTCTTTTTTGCCCCTGTGTATTGATGTCTGTTTTAAACGGTATTTGAATTATTTTTTTTAAACATCTGAATATGAAAAAAGTTTATTTTATCCTGTTGCTCTGTTGTACGGTTACTTTGGCAAAAGCTACTAACTGGTATGGTATAGTAGGCGGTGATGTGACGAATGTGAACAACTGGTATTCCACCATTATCGGAGGAACACACCCGACCGTGCCCGACTTCCTTGCTCCCGGCAACACCTGGTATGTGACCTCTGCTATGACGATTGGGCCTGGCCTGACTTGGAATATTGGGGGTACCGTTTACATTGGCAATGGCCAGCAGATAAATAAATCAACAGGTTCAGGGACCACTACCATAAACATAGGTCAGGACCTGATCATCACCGACAATGCAAAGATCACGTCTTCTCCACTTACTACAGGAGGGACGGAAATCTACTTAAAAGGCGACCTGCATGTCTTCCCAACGGGATACATAAATTCACTTACGTTTACAGGGCTAACCACGTCAAATACTACAACGGTGCATTTCGCCGATCTCGGTGCTACACTTGCTACCCCGAAAAAAATAATTTGGAGGTCGGTAAATGACACAGCTAAAAATAAATTTACGGCGTTCGTTGTTGAAACCGGTAGTGTAAGAAAAATTGACAGTAGCAGTATTAACCTACCAATGTATTCGACTGCGGGATTTACTGTAAAAGGCACGCTTATTTGTGACACCTTTACTATAAATTCTCAAGGATTGAGCCCGTTTGTTATTTCTGATGGGGCCAATCTGTTTACTGCACATCCGGGTGGTATTGATAAGTCTATCGATACAATGAGTACTAAAACTTACAGTGCAAAAGCAAACTATTTTTACAATGGTACAGCTGCACAGGTAACTGGTACTACCCTTCCGGCAAACTTCTTAACCGGTGGTTCGGTAACAACTACTAATAACGCCGGGGTTACACTTTCTCAAGCTACAACTTTCGATGTGAGCAGCTTTGTGAATCTGGATAAAGGACTGTTCCGCCTTGGTGGTAACCTTACGATGCTGAACGGATCTGGTGTGAATGTTGACTTTGGTAATTTCGATTCCAATCCTATCTACAATTCACTGGTGAATGTTACGTACAAAGAAATAATGGAAAATGCTGTAAATGTAACTACTGGCTATGAATTGCAACCCGTAGCAGCAACTACATCTATTGGCAAGGTAGAAGTAAACAAACTACTTCCTTCGGGCACAGTTACGCTTGGCTCTGCATTTACTGCAAACGGGGACGTGGTGCTTACAGCAGGTGCGTTGGATTGCGGTTTCCCTGCTGGTCGTAATATTACCGCTAACGCAAACTGGGTGAACAATTTTGGCACCGTAAATTTCTTCCCACGTAATAATACCGTTACTTTAAACGGCACCGCTTTACAACATATCGGTGGATCATCGACTACCAAATTTGACAACGTATTGTTTAATAACAGTGCTGGTGCTGTGTTAGATATCAAAACACTGGTGAACAAAACACTTACGCTTACTTTGGGTAATTTGTATGTAACAACAAACGACCTCGAGTTTACTACTGCTGCCACCGCTATAGCACCTGGTACTTTCTCATCTTCCAATATGATCATTGCCAATACAGCAAATCACGTGATCAAACGTTTTACGCTGGTTACCGGAAGCTTCTTCTTCCCGGTTGGAGACAGTTCAATTTACTCACCTATTTCTCTTGCACTTACAGCTACTTCATTTGGATCAAGTGCCGGACTTCAGGTAAATGTAACTCCCTTGAAACACCCGAACAATGCTAATGTAAATCATTATCTGGAAAGGTACTGGAGCGTGAATATGCTGGGTATAATGAGTTCGCCTAAATACATAGCCAATGCATACTACGATGTATCAGATGTTTTTGGCACGGAAGCGAATATGGCCGCGGGTGAATACCATTTTGTGCCAACCTGGCGTAAATACGGTCTCACTGACGTGGGCTTACACAAACTGACTACCGGACAGATATCTGATCCTAATGCTGCTATTACTGGCATTACCGCTGCTGACCCAACAGTAAGTATTAGTGCAGACACCCGTATTTGCAGACCAGCAGGTGCAGCACCATTATCAGTGCTTTCATTTACAGGCGACCCATTGCTTACTTACAGTTGGGCACCAGCCGCAGGACTTTCATCAACTACCGCTACTTCGGTTGTAGCCACTCCGTCTGTTACCACTACTTACACAGTAACAATTACAGATGGTAATGGTTTCACCGGAACAGCTTCTACAGCAGTAATTGTTGATTCGGTACCGGCGCTTTTAACTGGCGCAACTACCAATAGCCCAATATGCATAGGCGACACTTTGAAATTAACAGCAGGTACACCGCGCCACATTGCAGCTTATTCCTGGACTGGTCCAACCACCATCACAAGCGGGGGTACAACTGCAAGCGAATTTGTAGCACCGACAACCCTTGGTGCTGCAGGTGTATACACTGTTTATGTAAACAATGGTTTAGACTCAGGCTGTAAAGCTACTTACACTACGCCGGCGGCTATTATTAATCCGTTGCCAAACCTCGTAACCATCACTTCAATAGGAGGTTTGGTAGCTTGTGATACAACAACAATTGTAGGCGCACTTGCCGGAACAGGAACCATTTATTATCAGGACACGTTTTCAAACGGCACTTCAACTACCGACGCTATTTCGTCGAAGCTAATTACTGCTTCCGGCACATACCACTTCAGGGCTCAGAATGCAGCTGGCTGCTGGGGCCCGGATAACAGCATCACCATCACCATTAATCCTTTACCGCTCCAGTACAATGTATCGGGTGGTGGCGCGTTTTGCGCAGGAGACTCAGGTGTGCATGTTGGTTTGGACGGATCTGACACCGTGAAAAAATACTATTTATATCTTGCAGGCGTTGCTACCGGTGATTCACTGGTAGGTACAGGCGCTGCTTTAGATTGGGGCTTACGCACTGCTTCCGGTGTTTATACGGTTAAAGCAAAAGACACAGTAACCGGTTGTGTGAACGATATGCTTGGAAATGCTATAGTAGTTATCAACCCACTGCCAGATACATTTTCTATGAACGGCAGTGGCGGTTACTGCTTAGGAGGCACCGGCTATACAATAGGCTTGATTGGTTCTCAATTTGGAATCGGATATGATCTTTATTATTTGGATACAGCAACGGGTTCATCTTATGTTTGTTTGACCTGTGGCGGTGGTACTGTATATGGCGGCGGTACCGGATTTGATTTTGGTGCTTACACAGCTGTCGGTAAGTACAAAGTAATTGCAACAAACCCTACAACCGGTTGTATAAAAGAAATGCCTACAATCGATTCAGTTTGGATCTACCCTTTACCTAAGATTCATAATCTGCTGCCAAACGGTGGCCAGATGTGTGCCGGAGATATCGGTTTCGATCTGATATTAGACTCTTCAGAAATTACAGTTAACTACAGCTTGTGGAATGGCTCATTGGGTGCTCCTCTTCCTGGTACTGGTGCTGATGTAAACTTTGGATATCAGACAGTTGCCGGCGAGTACATAGTGATCGCAACAGAAGCACACGGCATTTACGTTTGTACCGACACAATGACTGGCGTTGATACTATCATCGTAAATCCATTACCAGCTGTTTACATGGTAACCGGCAGTGGTTCATATTGTATACTGGATACTATACCATATACAATTGGTTTGGGCGGATCGGATCTCGGAATACGTTACACACTTTATTATGCAGGCAGCCCAATCCTATCTGATGTAGATGGCGATGGTAGCCCGCTTGCTTTCGGTTCGTACGTGAATACCGGAGCTTATTCAGTAATAGCAAAAGACACAACAACCGGATGCCTCAACTCAATGGCACCAGATGCTGTTATCACAGCAAATCCACTACCAGTTGTCTTCAACCTGCTGGGTGGCGGTCATTATTGCGCCGGAGGAACTGGCGTTGATATCACAATGTCTGCTACCGAATTGGATGTTGTTTACACGCTTGTAGATAGCGCCACTGGTTTCGCAGTTGCAACAGCATCATCAACCGGTGACTTTGGTTTTATTACTGCCGCAGGTAGTTATTATGCGACCGCACAGTTTTCAACTACCGGATGCCACGATACAATGTCGGGCATAGTTCATGTGGTTATTGATCCATTACCTACAGTGTACAATATGACCGGTGGTGGTTATTTCTGTACAAATGATACATTGGCATTTGGCGTTGGAACAGACGGATCTGATACCGGCATCAACTACCAGGTTTATAGGGACGGTATTGCAATTGGCTCTCCGGTACCAGGAACTGGTGGCCCGCTTGCATTTGGCTCTACAGTTATAACAGGTACATACACAGTGGTTGCTACTAACATTTGGACAGGTTGCGTAAGCAACATAGCAGGTTCATCAATAGTATTGGCTGCTCCGGCTCCTACCCGCTTCAATCTTACCGGTGGCGGCAGGTATTGCGAAGGCACTGGTGGTCCTTCAGATACGCTTTCCGGCTCTGAAGTTGGCGTGAATTATCAGTTATACAGAGATGGTGTTTTGTTCGGTTCAGTATTCCCTGGAACTGGTAGCCCAATCAATTTTGGTGCACTGGATTCAAACGGTGTATACACCGTTAGGGCAACTAATCCATCTACTTTCTGTAATGATACAATGAATGGTTACACTTTCGTTACTATACTGCCTATACCACGCCTGTTTACGATAGCTGGTGGTGGTAGCTACTGCTTGCTGGATTCCGGCCGCCACGTGTACCTGAGTGGTTCACTTGTTGGTACCAATTACGAGCTGTATAACGGCACTACACTGGTTACTACTAAGCCAGGTACCGGTTTCGGACTTGACTTTGGCTTGTATGCTGCTACAGGTACTTACTCTTGTATCGCTAACCTGCCTTCTGATAGTTGCACCAGAAACATGGTTGGTGCAGTAACCATATCTATTAATGCATTACCACCTACACATACTATTACGGGCGGAGGTTCTTATTGCGCTGGCGGTGCCGGTGTTACTATTGGTTTAAATGGCAGTGAAACTGGTATACAATACCAATTATTTAATGGCACCACCCCATCAGGTATTGCAGTAGATGGTACTGGTTCTCCAATATCATTCGGAACAAGAACTGCAGCGGGAACATACCAGGTAAAAGCTGTAGATCTTGCAACTGGCTGTGGTAGATTAATGCTGGGTGTTGTTACAGTTAGCATCAATCCATTGCCTGCAGTATACGCTGTAACCGGTGGCGGTAGCTACTGTGCAGGCGACGGTGGTTTAGCAATTGGTCTGGCAAATTCTGAACTTGGTATCAACTATCAGCTACGTCTTGGAACATCTGCAGTGGGTGGTCCTGTTTCAGGCACAGGTTCAGCAATCGGATTAGGAATAATTCCTTCTGCTGGTACTTACTATGTTACCGCACTGAACACAACTACCGGCTGCGCCGATACAATGGCAGGCACAGCACACATCATCGTTAACCCAACACCTGCACTATTCCATGTAACTGGTGGAGGCGTTTATTGCGCAGGCGATACTGGCGTACATGTAGGGTTGAGCGGGTCTTCTGCTGGCGTTAGGTACCAGTTGTATGCTGGTAATCTGGGTTCAGGCACACCAAAATCTGGCACAGGCTCTGCGTTGGATTTCGGATTGAGAACTGCAGACAGCACTTACTCAGTAATTGCTACTGATACTACGACAGGATGTACTGCCCGAATGCTGGACACAGCGGTTATCACCATTCAGCAATTTGCAGTACCAACAGTTACGCTTACAGCAACACCAGGCACTTCGATCAGCGTTGGCCAGACAGATACAGTTACTGCAACTGTTACCGGTGCAGGCGGCACCCCTACTTACAGATGGAGGATCAACAGGAATCCAGTTCCTGGTGCTACGTCAAGCACGCTGGTGTTTGTAATGTATTTTGATGATGATACAATTGACTGCGACGTAACCAGTGTAGGATTGTGTGGTGGAATTGTAACCACTAAGCAGATCATCATTCACCTTAAAGTGCCATCTTCTGTTAAACAGATCGTAGGTAACAGCAATAATATCAGACTGATGCCTAACCCTAACAAGGGCAACTTCGATCTGAAAGGATCACTTGGCACAGGTGCTGATGAAGAACTGTACGTTGAGGTCGTAAACATGCTGGGTCAGACAATTTACACCAACAAGATCATGGCAAGAAACGGAGAGGTTGATGAACATCTGCAACTGAACGGTAATCTGTCAAATGGTATGTATCTGCTGAACCTGAGATCAGGAACAGTAAACAGCGTTTACCATTTTGTTATTGAACAATAGCAGATAGTTTCTATTGATACTTAAGAGGGCAGTAATTCACTGCCCTCTTTTTTTGTGTAACGGTGAGCAGGAGCTACACCATTAAATATTTATCAATTGATCTTCTGCGATGGATAGTAAAGCAGTATTTCATAGATTTGCGGTATGCATATCGGATTGTATTTCGGCAGTTTTAATCCAGTTCATATAGGTCATCTGATCATTGCCAATCATGTTGTAAACCACACTGATGTAGATAAAGTATGGTTTGTAGTTTCACCGCATAACCCCTTAAAGGAAGCTCACTCTTTATTAAATGAGTACGACAGACTGCACATACTCAACCTGGCTATCGAAGACAATAATAAATTCAGAGGTAGCAACGTGGAGTTTCACCTGCCCAAACCATCCTATACAATTGACACACTGACTTACCTTTCTGAAAAATTTCCGTTGGAACGTTTTTCGGTGGTAATGGGCTCCGATAGTTTTCAGAACATTCACCGATGGAAAAATTACGAGCAGCTGGTAGAAAACTACTCCATAATAATATACAACCGACCAGGTTTTGAGGTCAAAGAAAAATACGGCGCTGATCTAACCATCCTCGATGCTCCCCTGCTCGACGTATCATCCACGTTCGTTAGAAAGCAGTTAAAAGAGAAGAAATCAATAAAATACCTGGTACCGACCAATGTGGAGGAGTATCTGGTAGCCAATAAGTATTATTCTAAATAATTATATTGGACGATTTTCTACCTACCGAACGGTCATACCAAATTTATTATTATTCGAAATTACATTAAGTTTGGGTTCTGATGATTATACGGCAAACACGTTGCATATATTTATTTTATATTTTTATATCCGAAACTTTTTCCTGACATTTGCTGTACCCCGATGGGTTAGTAAGTACAGTCCTTTCCCGACATATCACGATATGTCGGGAACTTTTTTTTAGCACCAGCCTCTTTCGTTACACGCAGCAGTGCACTTCTCTCTTATAAACGTAATGCCCAAGTTATCAACTTACTTCGTATTTTGCAGCTTCAAAAAACAAACAGCAAATGAAATATTTTCTTCTAACAGCATTGCTCTTCACCACAGCGTTTAGCACGTATGCACAAGGAGGTCTAAAACTTCCTGCACTGAGCCCCGGACAAAAAGTATCACAGGACTTTTCCGTTTCCAGCATCGACATTAATTACAGCCGTCCTTCTATGAGAGGCAGAAAGATCTTTGGCGATGTAGTGGCTTACGGCCAGGTATGGCGCACAGGTGCCAATGGTGCAACAAAGATAAAAATAGGTGAAGAACTGATGATTGGCGGGCAAAAGATCAAAGCTGGTGAGTATGCACTATACACTATCCCAAACAAAGACAAATGGGAGATCATTTTGAATACGGGTACCGGTAATTGGGGTGCAGATGGCTATTCGAAAGAAAATGATATCGCAAGGTTTTTTGTAAAACCTTCTACAGTTGAAAGTATCACACAAACTTTCACCATCAGCATTACAGATATCTCTTACACTACCTGTAAGATAGAACTGGCTTGGGAAAGAACTAAAGTTGTAATACCTGTAGTAGCCCGCAATAACGAAGATATTGAAGTAAACATTGACAAGGCTATTAATCATCCTCCAAAACAAACACTGCCTTACTTCCAGTCAGCTAACTACTACTACGAAACTGACCGCAAACTGGATCTGGCTAAAACTTACATAGACAAAGCAGTAGAGCAGGATCCAAAAGCTTTCTATATGTGGTATCTGAAAGCACGTATCGAAAAGAAACTGGGCAACAAAGAAGATGCTATTACAGCAGCTAAAAAATCAATAGAACTGGCTAAAGGCAGTGCCAACGAAAACGAATACAAGCATAACAACCAGAAGATACTGGACGAAATTGCAAGAGAAACAAAACACAAGCAAGCAATGGATTAATCTCCCTGCTTGAAATCATATTAAAATCCCCATTTAGGAACAACCTGAATGGGGATTTTTCTTTGAGGACAATCTTCCCAAATAAAGAGTCTTTTAGAACTGAACCTTGGCAAAGCAAATTTGTTTCTTATGGAGACACGGTACTACCATAGACCTTGCCGACACCTGTTTGGCACTTTTAGGTATCCAGTCGGGATAGTCATTACCTTCCGCAGTAAAGCCATGTACCTCAGTTTTTCCATCTGCCGACACAGTTGCCAATTGTATCCTTGAATGATGCACATTGAAGTCGTTAAAAAGATAGGCCAGCGTTCCACCCGAATTCAGCAGCCCAAATGAAGAAAAAACGCCTCCATCCTCCTGCGAGTATTGTTGCTTGGGAATAAAGCTACTCCACTCCCTCTCCCCTTCCTTATTGTAAGACAGAGACAGTATGTCTTCGTAGTGATACTCGTGCACCGTGGAATTGGTATAGGGGCTGTAAAAAGAGTAGTAACCAAAACCGGGTGTA
This sequence comes from uncultured Bacteroidota bacterium, assembly GCA_903829015.1. Lineage (GTDB taxonomy): Bacteria > Bacteroidota > Bacteroidia > Chitinophagales > Chitinophagaceae > Nemorincola. The sequence continues at coordinate 11,148 of CAIKOJ010000127.1, read as the reverse complement.
TAAGTGCTGCGTGTAGTTACATACTGCAGTTCAGACACCAGCACAAAACCTCCGTCATTTTTTACGATCAGGTGTTTCACAAAATAATCGTCAAAAGGATGTTGGCGATGGCGTATGCCCGCAACCTTTATCAGTTCTCTGTCGAACGGGATGAATTTTCGTTGAATTTTCGCACTGTCGCTTCTGTCATAGGTAGTGTAGATAATACCGTCAAAGCTACCGTTTTTCTTATCTGAGTAAAAACCGCTGAAGAACACCTTTGCATTCTGATTATCAATTTTCATTGTGCCGCTTGCCACAAATTTATCATCCAGATACACCTCCTTAGGCTCAAATTTATTCCCGCCCTGGCGCAACTGCAACAGCCAAAACCGGTCGGCATAATTATGTGCGCCAGTGGTAGTATAGGCTACCATGAATACGGTTCCGTCATTGGCAATATTCACTTCGCCGTGCTCAGCCCTGTTGTCCGTTTTATAAGTCGCTTTAGTTTTTTTTATGAGCGTAAGATTATCATCCAGCCATTTACACTCCAGTTCTACCCCATCCGACCGGTCTTCTGCACTATAAACCAGTAAGGCTCTTTTGTTGTCGGAAATGGCATGTTCAAAATAACTTCTGGTAGCACCGAAAATACCAGTCTTCACACTGCCCAATTCCAGCGGTTTACTTTTCAAACGTCCTGTTTCATCGAGCAGCGCCGCATACTGGATCACTTTACCACCTTCCAGTGCCTGGTAAAGAGCAATGATCTTATCTGGATAGGTAATAAATCTTACCTCGTATATTTTTGCCGGGAAGAAATCCAGCAGCACGGTCGCGATCTTGTTCATGCTGTCGTCATAGGCGTTCAACTGAGGGCTTGCTCCTACCGAAGTATAAATATAAAGTTTACCGCCGCTCATTCCTGCTACAACATACTCATCGCTTCTGAAGTCAAATTTTTCATATTCAGTGTACAGCACATCCTGAGCAAAGCACACCGACTTCGCGCAGATCAATAAGAAGAAAAACGTGAACTTTAAAAATTGCATACCTCAAATTTAAATGAGACAGATGGATTTTCCATTAAATAAAAGGTAGCGTAAGTACCGTTTCTGAAATAACTCCCACTTTTTATATTAAATTTAACGAGTTGATAAGAGACCGCATTAAATGCTATTAAAGGACTCTATCTCAATTCAACCGCGGACGCCTGCAAAAACTGCTCGCAATAAAAAACAACGCTGCTGAAAAAATAATTGCAACACCATTTAGATACCATTAAGAGTATGAACACAATAAAACTGCATGTCATTATTCTGATCGGTTTCTTTCCCACTTTGTGCTATGCACAGCGCCCGTTTGATACCAGTGTTATTAGTAGAAATATGGTAAGAAACAACCCCATGGTATTGTATGAATTAGCAGACAGTGCATCAAAAAAGGGAGATAGCATTGGTGCCAGTAATTATTTGCTTAAAATAAGCCCGTATTACAGTATGGCTAACGGCACAACTCCCGAAAACCTCGACAAACTATTTGATAATCTGAAAATAACGGTGGCAGCCAGAAAAATATACAGGGATACTTTTATGAGATCTTATAATAAACCCCTCAGTAAAACCCATGACACACTGGCTAAGATCTATGAAGAGGATCAACTGATACGGAAAAAACTGCCTCAAGCCAATGATAGTTTTACCATCGCATTCTACACCAAAAAAATGATGCACGACGATTCAGCCCATTTTAAGTGGCTGTATAATTATGTACAAAAGAATGGATGGCCCACCCTGCAGGATGGTTCGGTTTTCGCCCAGTTTGTAGCTTTACATGATCATCAACATTGGTGTGCATACCTGCCGTATCTTAGAAAAGCAGTTTTTGCCGGTATTGGATATTATACCATTTACAATAGCATACTTAACCGTTGCCGGGAACCTCAGTTTGATATTTTAATTAAGAAAAGAAAGCACCTTTCTTACGACGTAAGTTATATACTAAAAGATGATTCGATAAAAGTGGCTAGCGAATTTCAAAAAATGAAAAAAGATATCGCAAATAATCCGGGAATATCCTACATATACTTCCGATATGAGTCGATGAATAAAACAGATTTTGAAAATTTCTTACAAGGCCCAAACCACAACGGTTCAAATATTAATGAATATTGGATGTCTTGGGATTTAATGATGCATATTGATAGATATATAAATGGATATCACAACGGTACAGAGATTATTCCATACGACTATATTTACTCAGAATCGGATATACCCCAACCAAAACTAAAACTGTATTTAGTGTATTGATGCCGATCTGATTATTTCTATACTTAATTGTCGGTAGGTCTTTGGCCAATTGGATCAAGCTTCAATCTTTCCAATCACAAATTTTCGGATGCTATACTCCAATAACGTTTCGGTATGCTAGTCAAGAAACCTCTTCTTCAGCTGCGGAGTAGGCATCATACACTCGTTTCGCTTGCCAAACCATTTGTAACGGTTGCGTGCCACAAGATCATAAACCCAATCACGCACAAAGCGGGGCAGAATAAATCCAAGATAGGCAACATTCCAAATGCCGCCCAGCAGTTTCGCAGTTTCTAATGCCGCAGTCGACTTAATAAAATACCGGCTATTGTAATAGAGGATAAAACTATCTGGGTCTTTCGTACTGAATTCCGGAATATTGCCAAGATCGCTTTTTGCCTGCTGCCCGCGGGCAGACTGTAGTGGTGCAAAAAGGAATTGTTCTTTTTTATCGTGCCTGATAATAAACTGAACCCCACCGTTGCAGAGGTTGCATTCGCCATCGAAAAACAATATAGGCCTCGTAGTTTCGGTGGCGCTCATACTTTATCAGTTAGTGCCCGGCTTAGTTTTCGAAGAAGTGTCTTTCAACTGCTTCAACAAGCGCGCATTTAAAATGGAATCAACTTTTACTTTAACCTCAATTTTCATGCGCCGCTCCAGATCAATATAGGCGGCCTGATCAGACTCTGCCGTGCCGGCCTTTACTGCCGAATCTATTTTTCGGCTTATTTCCTGCTTGGTGAGTGGCTGAACAGGCTTGTTGCACGCGAAAAAACCAGTACAAAATATTACTGTGACAATAAATAATGTTCGCTTCATAATTTGTGAGTGCAAAGTTAATCATCAGGCATCAAAATGCGTACCAATATAACTTCTTCATAAAACATTAACAGTACTAGACAAAGTAAATCAGGTTACCCGGACCGGTATTTGATATTAATAGAGAAGCCTGATTGAACAGTTTCAGTACAGGCAATACAGAAGGCATAAAACCGGTTATATATAGGAATACGTTTACTCTTTTTTAAGAAAACCGATTCAGAATACCGATAAAAAGTCGGAAATTTACATAGGTTATGACGATCAGAAGAGGCTTGGGTTTATTGTTCATATTGCTCTTGTTCGTAACAAGGGCAGCTGCACAGTTGTCAGCCAACGATACCATAAGATTGGGAGCCACTACCGAAAACGGCATCACCTACCCCATGGTGTTCCTGCCCGAAGTTGAAACCGCCGGACTGTCTATAGATGGTAAGGGGCGCATCAGAAGAGATAAGCTGCGAAATGACATTTTTGTCGTCTACCCTTATGCGCTAGCCGCAGCGGCAGTGTTCAAAGACATCAACGACAATCTAGAAAATCTTGACCGACGCCGTGACAGGAGGCAATATCTGAAATCAATAGACAGAAACCTGGATGTCACGTTCAAAGAACCATTGAAAAACCTGAGTATCGATCAGGGTCATGTGCTCATAAAACTGATCAACAGGCAAACCGGCAAAAACTGTTTCAGCATCATCCGTGAACTGAAGGGAGGATTTACAGCTGTAATGTGGCAGTCGGTAGGTATATTCTTTAATAACAACCTGAACAGGGACTACGATCCCGAAAACGACGATCGTGAAATTGAGGGCTTTGTAAGAGATCTGGAAGCATCTAATGCCTATCGTTACCAGTTAAGCCGGCAGGATGAACTCCTGAAAAAGATAAAGAAGCCGCAGTAACGCAAATTACATATCGGCATTGATCAGGAAACAGAATATCTCACCCGGTCCGTGTACACCAACCACCAGAGTTTTCTCAATATCTGCAGTACGGCTGGGCCCTGTGGTAATATTGATCATTGAAGGCAGGTCGGTTCCATATTTTTTCTTCAGACCGCTTATTCCATCTTCAATATCTGCAACAACCTGGTTGGCATAGGCAAATACCAGATGCACAGGATAATAAACAGATGCAGTCCTGCCTAAGTTTTGCTTGCTGCTTAGCAATATAGATCCCGTCCGGGCAATGAGCATTTCGCAGCCAGTGAGGCACGCATCTGCCGCTTCGGCCGCCGGGTCTGCCGGGCTCAGAATATCGATCTTATTGTTATGAAATATTTTCAGTTGCCGCTCATCTGCACACAATAGCTGTTTCCAGCCGCGGTTTTCAAAAAGGATATTGATGTTGTTCATCAATTCCTGCTCATTCTCACAAAAAACGAATTTTCCTCCGAGCTTAATAAAAGCTTCTGCAAACTGCTCTTCCGGCGCCATATCCGCATCCGGATATATAGCTCTGTTATCATTTTCCACCTCGGGATACGGCATAGCAACTGGTTGACCACTCAGCCCCTTCCTGATTCTGCTGAAAATATTCTCCCTGGCTTTCGATGTTTTAAATGTCTGCATGTGCTTAATTGACCGCTTTTACTTGGAAAAGGATAGTACCAATCTGTAGCAAAAATAAAAAAAGCGATGAGTATCATCGCTTTTTTTACTCAATAACCTGCTTTTATCTCGATGGATTCAGAACATTGTCCGGCTCCTCTGTTTCTTCATTTGCAATGGCATCGTCAAACGGACGCTTGCCCAATAACCGCTCCATATCGTCTTTGAAAAGCACTTCCTTCTTAAGCAGTTCCTCGGCAATCAATTTTACCGAATCGATCCTTTCAGACAACAGTAACTTCACTTTCTGATAAGCCTCATCAACCAGCTTCCTCACTTCATCATCTATCATCTTTCCTGTCTCTTCAGAGTATGGCTTAGAGAAGCTGCTTTCATTCTGCGGATCATAGAAAGAGATATTACCCACTCTGTTGTTCATACCATACATCGACACCATAGCATATGCCGTACGTGTTACATGCTGCAGATCGCTCAGTGCACCTGTAGATATCTTGTCGAACACCAGTTCCTCAACAGCTCTGCCGCCCAACGACATTTTCATATCGTCCATCAGGTGATCCGTTGTACGTATGTACACTTCTTTAGGCAAATACTGCGCATAACCAAGTGCTGCAACACCGCGCGGAACGATGGTAACCTTCACCAACGGATGCGCATGCTCCAGATACCAGCCAGAAACCGCATGACCAGCTTCGTGGAACGCTATGATACGTTTCTCTTCCGGCAATATAATCTTGTTCTTCTTTTCCAGTCCACCTATCACCCTGTCAATAGCATCATTGAAGTCCGACATTTCTACCTCAGTCTTGCCTTTTCTGGCAGCTATCAGTGCTGCTTCGTTACAGATATTAGCAATATCCGCACCGGCAAATCCCGGAGTTTGAAGCGCCAATTTCTTAATGTTCAAATCTTTCGACCTCTTAATAGGCTTCAGATGCACATCAAATATTTTCTCCCTGCCCTTAACATCAGGAATATCGATAGATATCTGACGATCAAAACGACCCGGACGAAGTAGGGCAATATCAAGTACATCAGGACGGTTAGTTGCCGCCAGCACGATAATACCACTGTCGCCGCTGAATCCATCCATCTCTACCAGCAATTGATTAAGCGTATTCTCGCGCTCATCGTTACTCATTACCACATTCTTACCCCTGGCCCTGCCTATTGCATCGATCTCGTCAATGAATACTATACATGGCGCTTTTTCTCTTGCTTGCTTGAACACGTCGCGAACTCTGCTCGCACCCACACCCACAAACAATTCCACAAAGTCCGAACCCGACATAGAGAAGAAAGGTACCTGTGCCTCACCTGCCATTGCTTTTGCCAGCAAAGTCTTACCTGTGCCCGGAGGGCCAACCAACAACGCACCCTTCGGTATCTTTCCACCAAGTGAAGTATACTTTTTAGGATTCTTAAGGAAATCTACAATTTCCATAACCTCTACTTTCGCTTCGTCCAAACCAGCAACATCGTTGAACGTAATGTTTACCCTTGTGCCTTTTTCAAAAAGCTGAGCTTTAGATTTACCAATGTTGAATATTCCACCACCGGCGCCACCACCGCCACCTGAGCCCATCTTCCTGAATATCAGGAACCACATAGCCACGATAAAGATGATCGGTAAAAGGAAAGTCTGCAGCAGAATATGCAGGTAATCGCCCTGCTGATCATATGATAACGGTGGGCGTTCTGATTCAGGAATGTTCTTTTCAGCTTCATCCAGATCCTTGCCAAAACGATCTACCGTTCCTATTTTAAATGTATAGGCAGGTGCTTTGTCATTGGCGTTAACATTTGGGAACTTGCCGTTAGGCTGGCTGGCTGCTGCTGTTGGTTTCAGATAAACCTCAACATGGTCGTTGTTAATAACAACAATTCTCGCAACCTCTCCCCTGTTCAGGTTCTCTTTGAAATTCTGAAAGGTATGCTCTGTACTGCTGCTGCCAATATTGCCCCCCACTAACTGGGCAACAATTATTGCAACAAGGATAATGCCATAAATCCAGTAAATATTGAATTTTGGTCCCTTACGCGGAGTCTGACCATCACCTGGCTTTACCCCGGGCTTCTGTGAATTTTCTTCCATTTCTCTCTGTTATACTTATTTCGTAATGCTATATACTATGTACTAACTACTAAATACTATTTACTAACTATTTACTAATCACTAATTCCAAATTCCCAATTCCAAATCCCCAATTCCCAACTACCAAAATCAATGTTCAGTTCGCGGTGCATCTTCCCACAAACTTTCCAGATTGTAAAACATTCTTTGTTCGTGCTGAAAAATGTGGACAACAATATTCACATAATCTACCAGTGTCCAGTGGTCGCCATGTTCTATGTGGAATGGTCTTTCTTCACATTCCTGCTCAATAAGTTCTTCAATGTTTCTGGCTATTGCCTTTACCTGCACATTAGATCCTGCATCACATAATATAAAAAAATCGGCTACGGCTTCATCTATCTTCTTCAAATCAAGAGACACTATATCTGTTCCTTTTTTCTCCTGGATCGCAGCTATTATCGTCTTAAAAAGTTTACTGTTTTTCGTCAGTCTGGTAGGAGATTTCTTCCTTTCCTGTAAAGAGTTTATTATTTTATCCAAATTTTGGTGCTTATTTTGTTCGATTATTTCTTATACTTTCCAAAATTATAAATCTTTTCGCACTAAACCTCACAGCCGTGATAGATTTCACAATTATTGAACATAGTTTTATTGATAGTACCAATAACTATGCCATGCAGTTAATAGATGCCAATAAAGCACTACACGGCATGACAATTACCGCTCAATCACAAACCGGCGGGAAAGGGCAAAGAGGCAAACAATGGGTGGATACGCCAGGGAAAAGCCTCCTTATGAGCATTATTATTAATCCCATTCAGGAAATTCAGGAACAATTTTCATTTAACGCATCTGTAGCCTCTGCAATAGCCAATGTTTTGCAAAAGCTCAATAACAACTGGCGCGTACATATTAAATGGCCAAATGATATCATAATCAATGACAAAAAGGCAGGGGGTATACTTATTGAGAACATCCTCAGAGGGTCAAAGTGGACACATAGTGTAATTGGTCTGGGACTTAACGTAAACCAGAAAGAACTAACCGGCGACCTGCCCTACGCCACTTCACTTACTATAGAATCGGGCGAAAATTACCTGATCACAGAACTACGGGATAGTATACATGCTGCGATAATGAACGTTGCAGATTTCCCATTGAGTGCCCAATCAGCAATGACATCCTATAACGAGGTCTTGTTTAAACGGGGGAAAATGCAGCGTTTCTCCGAACAAACAAAATCATGGGAGGTCAAAATCATAGGCGCACATCCCGACGGCAGACTTGAAATCGTTGATGAGAATGGGAACACGCAATTTTATTTTCACGGCCAGTACGAATGGTGCTGGTGATATAATTTTTAAGTTAAGGCCCTTTAATAATTTGTTTGATTTTCGTATGTTCGTTCACAAGAATCAAATTAAATGAACGCAGCAATAACAACCGAAACTTATTCCTTTTTGCCTCCTTCGTCCGAACTAGGGAAACTCGGCACCATGCACCTGAAAAGGTACTGGTACAAACTGAAAGCAAAATCTAACGGTAAAATACCCCCAGACGCATTAAATGAAGAGTGGATGACCGATGTGACGCTGTTAAGCACTCTCGGGCTTGGGCTTGAACAAGCGATCAAGCATGTCCTGATGGAATCAGAGAGTTTTGAACAGTTTGAAAATTGGATACTCCAGGTGAACAACGGCGAATTATCAGAAGACCGTATCCAAACTTTTAATGCGCAGTTATCCGGTACCCACGAATTACCAGATTCAGATATTCCGGAGGTTTTATCGAAAGAAGATATGGCATTCTGGGACGAGAATGGTTATATCATTCTCCGCAATGCAGTACCGGTCGAAGATTGTGACAATACAATAGCCCTTATGTGCGAACACCTCGGCATTAAAAGACACGATCCCGAAACATGGTACACCCACCACCCCGACCGGCAGGGCATAATGGTTCAGTTATTTCAGCATCCTCAGCTACAGAAGAACAGGGAAACACCGATCATACGTATGGCTTTTGAACAGCTATGGGGAAGAAAAGATATATTGGTGAATACGGACAGGGTTGGGTTCAATCCTCCCGAAACTCCGACTTACTTATTCCCCGGTCCAAAATTACATTGGGATGTGAGCCTCGAATTGCCGATCCCATTCGGACTACAGGGCATTTTGTACTTGTCTGACACTGCCGAAAATCAGGGTGCATTTACACTGGTACCGGGCTTCCAGAACCGTATCGAACAATGGATAAAGGATCTGCCACCGGGTGCCAACCCAAGAACCGAGGATATGTATGCGCTGGGACACAAACCAATAGCAGCCAATGCCGGCGATTTCATCATCTGGCATCAGGCACTGCCTCACGGCAGCAGCCCCAATACGGCAAAAGTGCCAAGATTTGTGCAGTACTTCGTCTATCAGCCTATTGACCCTGAAATAAAGAAAACATGGATTTAGTATCTTTAATCGGCGGTTATAAGTTTCAAAAACAGACAGCTGGTTATGCTCACAAAACATTTATTCATCCTTATCAATGATAAAATTTTATGGCCGAATTAAAAACAAAACTGAACGACGAAAGCGTAGAAGATTTCCTAAACAAAATTGACGACGAACAGCGAAGAGCCGATGCCTTCGAGATCATGAAAATAATGGAAGAAGCTACCGGGCAACCTTCAAAAATGTGGGGCGGCAGTATTGTTGGCTACGGAAGCTATCATTATAAATACGACAGCGGCCACGAAGGTGATATGTGCAAGATCGGCTTTTCGCCCCGCAAACAGAATTTTGCACTGTACGGCTTATTGGGTGCGGAAAAGAAAGAAGAGTATCTGCAAAAGATAGGCAAGCACAAAGTTTCAGGCTCATGCCTGCATCTGGGTAAACTGGCTGACACCGACAAGACCGTGCTCAAAAAACTGGCAAAAGAAGCCTACAAAGGCATGACAAAAAAGTACGGGTAGCTGAGTGACTGTTTGCAAATCATTGATTTCTTCAGTCTTATTCTTCGGTTCATGAAACGTTGGCACCCTTGGTAGCTACTTAAGCCTTTCTTCGGATACCGATTGATACCGCCTCAATTATTTTTTTACAATACCTAAACATTCAATATGTTTTATGCAAATTCATGCTTAATTTGCTCTCCTTTGTAATATCATGAAATACCTGTTTTGCCTGATCAGTATTATTACCGGTTTTTGCAGTTTTGCGCAGCGGCCCGTGCCCGCTATGCAAAATTTCAGGGATAAGTACTTATTTATTGATACCAACAGATATTTTACCGATAAACCGCTCCGTGAAATATCCGACACCATCAATAAACTGATACAATTTTCGAAAGAATCAGGTGACCGCGAACTGGAGTACGAACTGAAAATATTCAGGTGTGTGCTGTCTTCCAAAGAGCATCAGGTATCACCCGATGTTATTGAATCAGAATTAAAACAGATCGCAGCAGATGCCCAGAATTACCAATTAAAATACGTTGAAGCAGATGCGCTCCAGATACTCGGTGATCTATATGGCAACAATAAAAACCAGCAAAGCGAGGCCATAGAAAAATACATGGCCGCCTACGAAATTTACAAGAATTTCGCTACCGACGATTTCCCTCAAAGGCAGGCGTATACTTACGACCTCGGAGGCAAGTATTACCGGTACGAAGATTACGATAATGCCATCAAATACCTTCAGGAAGCCAGAAGCCTGAAGCGTTCCACCAAAAAAGACATCTTTTGTTCCATGTCCAACACTATTGGTATGGCATACAGGCATAAAGGAATGTACGATAGTGCTATCCTGTACTTCAAAGATGCTTATACAAACGCCGTTGCGCTCGACGACAAGGCCTGGAAAGGTATTTCGCAGGGCAACATTGGTATCACCTATTTCCGGCAGAAGAAATATGCAGATGCAATACCTCTGCTCGAAAAAGACATAGAGCTTTCACTGTCCACGGTCAACATAAAAAACGCTGTGAGCTCTATGTGTTTCCTGGCCACCATATACAACGAACAGGGAGCGTTCGACAAGTCAGAAAAACTTTTGAAGAACGCTATTACTTTCGCCGAAAACAGACCGTTCTGGCCCGACTATCAATTGGCGGTTCAGTTGTATACTGAGCTATCGCGACTATATGGAGCTAGGGGCGATTACCACAAGGCTTATTTGTACGCCGATTCCGCATTAAGGGCAAAAGACAGCGTGCTGTCGAAAACCAGCGCCACAGCGCTTTCAAAAGCGCAGGAGAATCAAAAATTCATCCTGCACAAACTAGATGCCGAGAAACTGGACAACCAGATGAAAATAGGAGCACTCGAACTAGGTAAAAAGAGAATAGAGATCACTTTCACACTAATTGGCATTGGCATCCTGCT
>CAIKOJ010000126.1 GCA_903829015.1 uncultured Bacteroidota bacterium | reverse complement strand
AGAATATGGCAAAATAATAAGGTAGATAGAAAATTGCATTAATATTCCTATATCTAACCTAATTCGAACTGAATTTGGACTTTATTTCCGCATCGAAAAACCAACAAGAAATGGCATAAAAAAAGAACACAACAAGTAGACAATGAAACAGATCTTACCCAAAAATCCATTAAACAATCTAACTATGTTGTGTCCTTAGTATTTAAACTAACATCGATGCAAACTTAGGCCGCGTTGCCGGATTTTTTCACCGCCGTTTAACGGTATTTTAAACCTTTATCAACGGTAAACAGGCACCGTTAAAAAACGATAGAACGTACCATTAATAACGGTTTAGAGCTACCCCACCCACTTACTTATTCGATAGTTTCGTGGTGGTAACATTGCTTCTTTTGCCCGCAGGAGTGATAACAATGGTCTTAAATTCAATCTCCTTACCCTGCGGCACAGTTACCTTCACTGGCTCAGTATAAACTAGGTCTGTTTCACGAGGCGAATACCCATCAATCGTATAATAAATTTTCGCACCTTCTACAGATGGAGCTAGTTCCATAGTAAATTTAGCTCCGGTGAGCGTTGTGTCACTGGCGCCTATAGCCACCGGCACGCGGAAATTGTAACCTTTTGTCTCTATGCGAGCAAGATGTCTTGGCAGGCGATCTTCCGAGAAATTCCTGAAGTCCTTGTTTTTGCCGGGTGTCCAGGCCACTTCCGAAAGTGCCAGCATCCTTGGCAACAACATATAATCAGCTTTAGAATTTGTTGCAATGTATTCTGTCCACAGGTTAGCTTGCACACCAATCACATGTTTTTGTTCATCCTTACTCAATACTGCTGGTACCGGATCGTAGGCATATGTCTTCGACAATGGTGCATTCCCTCCTATCGCCAGAGGCTCCTGCGCCGATTTCGATTGTGCATGATCAAAATACAACCCGCCGCTGCCCGGCGTCATGATCACATCATGCCCTTGCTGCGCAGCACTGATTCCGCCTTTTTCACCCCTCCAACTCATTACAGTTGCATTGGGTGCTAGTCCTCCTTCCAATATTTCGTCCCAACCAATAATGCTGTGGTGCTGGGAATTGATATAATGCTCCATTCTGGAAATAAAGTAACTCTGTAAGCCTTCCGCATCTTTAAGATTTCGGTCAGTTATGAGTTGCTTACAAAATTCAGAGGCTTTCCACGCATCTTTAGGCACTTCATCTCCACCTATGTGAACATATTTGCCGGGGAACAGTTCAAAAACCTCGTTCAGTATCTCACCCAACATCTTAAAAGTCTCTTCCGACGGGCAGTAAACGTCCTTAAACTCACCCCAGTGATCACCTACTTTGTATGCCTTTGTTGGGTCGCAGCTCAATTCTGGATAAGATGCTATTGCCGCCATAGAATGGCCGGGCATCTCAATTTCAGGTATAACTGTTATAAATCTGGCTTCGGCATAAGCAACTATGTCTTTTATCTGCTCCTGTGTATAAAACCCTTCATAAGGTGTATTGTCATACAGATCGGGGTCGCCCTTCGACTGGCTTCCGATCTTGGTTTGCGCTCTCTTACTGCCTATTTCAGTAAGCTTCGGATATTTTTTAATTTCTATTCGCCATCCTTGGTCATCCGTCAGGTGCCAGTGAAAATGGTTGAGTTTGTAAAACGACATGATATCGATATAGCGTTTCACATAGTCTACATCAAAGAAGTGGCGAGATACATCGAGGTGCATACCACGATAACTGAACCTCGGGTAGTCCTTTATATAGGAACAAGGTATCAGTGCATTCCCTGCATTCACCGGCTTTATCAGTTGTATAATGGATTGCACGCCATAAAACAGGCCTGCATACCGCCCATTAAGCACTATCTTATCTTCGTTGATATCCAGTTCATATCCTTCAGATGGCAGATCACCTTTGAAATTCAGCGAAAGAACGATCACATTCTTGAGTGCTCTGTGCCGCTCATCCAGCATGGTCATATCAGTGATACTGTTGCCCATGCCGCTTTTCTTCAGATACTCAGCAAAGTACTTTACTGCTCTGTGGTTAGGCGAGTCGGTCATAATGATCGTCTCCGATGTGAGCTTAAAATTGCCTTTGTATTTCTTCACAGATACTGGTGCCGGGATGATTCCCATGTTCGCATCTGACTGCGCAAAAACCGGTGCCGCAAAAGCCACCAATAAAATTAAAATGATTCGCTTCATATCGTTATTCTTCTGGTTCAATAAATTGTTCTTCCACATTCCATCCTTCTACATCTATAATCGGAGCCTGTCCTTTCAATGGTGTAAATTCTATATGCACCACTTTAGTCTTCCCCGGCAGCACCGAAATATAGTTATTATTGCAGAAAGCAGGTAATATATGTTCGTAAGTATTGGAATCTATCAGCGAAGCTCGTATAAAAAATGCAATTGGCCCATTCGCCGGATTACTGATGGTCACGTCGATTTTGCCCAGACTTCTCTTTTTTGCCTTTACCTGTACATTCGCTTCCGGCATTTTCTTAAGTCCTGAGTAGTTTCCCGCAGCATCGGGCATCCAGTACAGGTTATCATCTGTTTCCCTGCCAGTAACTTTATCTGTCACAGATAAATTAAGGAATCCGCCCTCACGCTTAAACTCCGAATCAAGCGAATTATTTGCTTTCCATACTATCACCGACTTGTTCGCACCAATATTTGCATCAGATTCATTCACAACTGTTTGCTTCCCTTTGAAATCAATTACTGAAGTCACAATTTTCAACCCTTCTGCTTTCTTGAATCCATTGTTCACTAAAATAATATGCTTCTTTACAGGATCATACACCGCATGTAAAGACTTGCTCCCCTCCTGCAATCCATACAAACACGCATTCGGATCAAGGTACACATCATACATCTGCCCAACCATTGCGGTCCATGGGTTCTGCGTTTTCCAGATGATCACACCGGTATACCAGTCCCACATATGCGCACTGAACGATTCTATCAACGCTCTGTATTGGTTGTAGTTCACCAGTTGCGCCTTCATCCCAAAATCCTTAATATCCGTTGGGTGCCCATATGCTACAACTGAAGAATCATAACCACTATACTTATGATACTGCCATACAGAGTCTACAATCCACTTCTTTTTCAACTGATCATACCTGGGTACAACCAAATGCTCCTTGGGTATAAAACGCTCAATAGACTCCCTGTCTCCTACCCCAACCGACCCAATCTCTGAATTAAACGGAAAAGACCTATGCTCCCAGAAATACCTGTCTGGCTGTATTGTATAGGGCCCGTCAGCGCTGTGCAACGACATACTGTCGTCGTTGGAGTACTCGAAGAAAAAACGGGTACCATCCAGTTTGGGCAGCAAAGAATCGCGCAACGGCTTCAAAATATCTGCCGGAGGGCGAATCTCATTACCACCGCACCAGATAGCCAGTGACGGATGGTTGCGCAACATTTTGATCTGATCTTCCAGCGACTCTATGAACAATGCATGATCGTCCGGGTAGTTTCTTCGGGCAAGTGTATCTTCCTTTTTCAACGGGTCAAACCAACGTCCGTTACAATCCCCAGATACCCAGAAATCCTGAAAAACCAATATCCCATATTTGTCACAAGCATCATAAAATTCAGGTCTTTCAGTGATCCCGCCACCCCAAACCCTTATCAGATTCAGGTTCATATCCTTGTGATAGCGCACCTCAGCTTCATACCGTTCTTTCGACAACCGCAGCATAGCGTCACTCACTATCCAGTTGCCGCCCTTAATAAATATCTTTTGGCCGTTCACACTTACCTCCCTGCTGTTGGTGTGGGTGTTCCATGCCGTCCTTATTTCCCTGATACCAAAAGTAATATCCTCTTCATCAGACACCTGCTTACCATTGATCAGAAATTTCACCTTCATATGGTACAGCGGCTGATCCCCTACGCCGTTTGGCCACCACAACTTTGGGTCTTCTATTGACATTGGGGGAAACTCTAAAAACTCAGAGTTCAAAGGGGCTACACTGAGTTTGACAGAGCTAGACTTACCATTCACTTCAAATACCACTGTCCCATCAACAGTTGCTGCGCTATCCGGGTTTTCAACTTCCGTGGTTACCTTCAGTGTGGCTGGAGCCTGCTTGCCATCCGGCGTTCGCCTGCCGGGCACCAGTGTTACTATGTGTGTATTTTCAACGTGTGCCTGCTTCGTTTTCTTGATAAAAACCTTGTCCCAAATTCCTGTATTCCGGTCGTGTATAGGTTGTATCCAGTCCCAGCCTGCAGTGTATTGATTGGTAATGCTGTGTGCAATAACGCCGTCGCCACCCTGCCCTCCGTTAGGATTCCCCACCGGATCAGGCGGATAAACAATTACCGCAAGCCTGTTCTTTCCGTCCTTTGATAAATAAGGGGTAATCTCATAACTCTGCCTGAGATACATTCCTTTATCTGGCTGCGAATTGAGTTTATATCCGTTTAGATATACATTGCAGCTGTAGTTGATCCCCCTGAAATGTAACCACACTTTTTCACCTTTAGCAGGCAATGGTTCTGAAAAATCATTTACAAACCAGTAGGTATATCGATCTCTGCCCGTCTCGTAAATATCAGGTATCAGCTTGTTATTCAACCCATAGAATGGATCAGGGATAAGTTTGTTATGCAACAAAGTTGTCAGCACCGTACCCGGCACCACTGCTGGCATCCATTCCTTAAGTGAATAGGAAATTGATGAGATGTGCTCACCCGTTTCTTTTGCGGGCAATTGCTGAATACTCTTGCATTTCCAACCCGAACTGAGTTCGTATTGCTGTTGAGAAAATACAGAAAAAGAAAAGAACAGGGCTACTAACAAAAGCCCTGCTCTCAATATTTTAATATTACTCAACTGCTTTATTCGCATTAACCATTCATGGGTTACAATTGTGCTGCTCCGGCTACTTTGACATCGCACCGGCGATCAGCTTATCTTCTTTACTACAAGTAATAACCCTATGGTCATCTTTCCAGAACTACGTTAAATACCTTGCTAAATGTCTCAGACCTAACCGAGAGCAAATACATACCATTCGCCAGATTATTACCAAGTGTCACCTGCTCATCCAGTTGGCCTCCTTTAGCGACCACCGCACCTCTGTAAACAACCTGTCCTAACATATCTGTGATCTCCAAAGTTACATCCTGCTCTATACCTCCTATTGCACCCTTAATGGTTATGACTCCATGACTCGGATTAGGCAACACCATGACTTCTCCACCCAACATTCCGTTCATAGCCACTCCTTCAGCTGTTGCATGTATGTATACCCAAGCATGTGTAGTGATCGTGCAGATACCATTGCTGGTAACCTGACAGCTTAAAGAGTCATCGCTGGTGAGGCTAAAAGTATTGCTGACAAAAACTGAATTCGTAGCTCCCGGTACAGGAATACCGTTGATCAGCCATTGGTAGGTAGGGCCAACCGCATTAATAACTGTCACACTTAGTGTATCATACTGCCCTCTGCCAATGGTAGTACCCGGAGACGCAGTCATAGTAACTGACGGTAACACCTGATCCACCACAGTTTCCTTCACACTTGCGCTAGTATCCACATTCGACAATCTGCACATATAGTTACTGTACATAACAGTAAACAGTTGATCACCATTGTTAGGCACAAATGAATAGGTAGGTCCGTTTACTCCCGGCACAATTGTACCATTCTTGTACCACAGATACAGAGGCGATGGGCCTCCAAATGCAGTTACACCTGTAGCGGTTATTGCATTTCCCCTACAAACGGTATCATTCGGGCTAAGTGCCACATCTACCGTTGGCGTACCAAATGGCTGTACTTCCATTGTAACAGACCTGGTCACAGTGGCAGGTGCAGGGCAAACGGCATTGCTGGTCATAGCTACTGTTACTATATCTCCATCAGCCGGAATAAAGCTGTAACTGCCAGACAATGATACCGGGAATCCGTTTACACTCCACTGGTAAACAGGTGCAGAACCACCGTTAACTGCAACTGGCGTGAACGTAGCTGTAGCACCTGCACAGATTGTATCGTTCGGTGTTATATTCATCGTTACCACCGGCAATACAGTTCGTATTACGTTTACCATAGCAACACCACTCATATTCACACTGCAACCGGTTGCTGTACTTGTACCCACCACATTGTAAGGACCTGCCACGGTATGTAAGCCAAAATCGAGCGGCGAACCAGTGCCAGCAAATGCACCTACTGCAGTGGCTCCGTTGTACAACATATAGTTCAAACCCACGGTAGAACCCGATAGATAAATATGCACACCAGTATCACCGTCACAATGGTTACCTCCACCGGTCACAGTAAACACTAAAGGAAGAGGATATACATTGATGACCTTTGTTACCATACAGCCAGCAGGCAGTTGGTATGTGATCGTAGCCGTTCCCAGACTTACTCCACCCACAATACCAGAGGATGATCCGATGGTTGCCACAGCCGTGTTTGAGCTGGTCCAAATACCACCGGCAGCAGTATCCCTTAACGTTGATGTTCCTCCCAGGCAAATGTTTGCTGAACCAATAATTGGGGAAGGCATTTGATTTACGGTAACCGGATAAATAGCCGCGCAACCAAAACCATTAGTATAGCTGATCAATGTCGTGCCTGCCATAACCCCGGTTACTACACCAGTCGATGCTCCGATCGTTGCATGAGTTGGATCAGAACTGCTCCAGGTACCACCAAAAGTAACGCTGAGCAAACTAATGGTCTGCGATTCACAAACCGTATTCGGACCGAATACCGGCAGCGGACGTGGATCAACAACCATGTTTAAAGTAACAAAACATGTTGCACCTAGCGTGTAGGTCATAGTTACAGCACCTGCCGCCACTCCGGTTACAACACCTGTACCACTTACAGTTGCAATCGCTGTGTTGCTGCTGCTCCATGTTCCACCAGGCACAGAATTAGACAATGTAGTTGTTCCACCAACACACACATTTGGGCTTCCTGTTATTGCACCTGGAAGCGGATGAACTGTTACAGTCAAAGTCGCACTGCAACCAGTTGTACCAGTCATTGAATAAGAAATAACTGCTGTGCCTAATGACAATCCGGTAACTACTCCAAAAGCATCTACCAGAGCAATGGAAGTAGAACCGCTGCTCCATACGCCACCCGGTGTAGCATCACTTAAAAAGGTTGTTTGTCCAATACATACATCCGGACTACCGGAAATTGCAGCCGGACCGGCATTCACCAGTACAGTCATAGACACAGTACATCCCGAACCGATGGAATAGAATATCGTAACTGAACCCGGTGCAACACCTGTTACAACACCGGTAGTACTGTCAACTGTAGCAACAGTGGGGTCACTGGTTGTCCAGGTACCTCCAGCTGTTGAATTACTTAAGGTCGTAGTTCCGCCCACACATACATTTGGACTTCCGGTAATTGGTCCGGGCAATGGATTAACTGTTATAACAATTGACACAGAACAACCTGCTCCTAAAGTATAGGAGATAGTTGTTGTTCCCGCATGTATACCGGTTACAACACCCGTTATTGGATCGACAGTAGCAAAATAGGTACCCGCACTGCTCCAGGTACCACCGGGTGCAGGGTTGCTGAGCGAAGTGGTAGAACCTACGCAAAAATTCGGCGATCCGGTTATACCAGGAGGAATACCATTTACTGTTACCGGTTTGGAAACATTACAACCAGTTGATACCGTGTAAATAATATTCGCAGTACCCGGTGCGACTCCACCTGCCAATCCTGATGTCGGTAATATTGTTGCTGCTGCAGGGTTACTGCTACTCCATGTGCCTCCCGTAGTGCTACTGGTATACAATGCGGTAGTACCTACACATATATCCCCCGGACCACTAATAGGTGCCGGCAAACCATTTACAGTAACAGAGGTTGTAGCGAAACACCCAGTTGTTCCTGATGTATAAGTGATCGTCGCAACGCCAGATATAATTCCGGCTACAACTCCAAATGGGTCAACAGTAGCGATCATTGTATTGCTGCTGCTCCACGCGCCGCCCGGAACTGAATTAAACAATGTTGTGGTTCCGCCTGCGCAAACCTGTGTTACACCAGTAATTGCCGGTGGCGTAGGAATCACCGTTATCAGCTTGGTTGCATAGCAAGTTGTTGGCATGGTATAGGTGATTATAACCATTGCTGCTGATACTCCAGTAACCATTCCGCTCGACGGCACAATCGTTGCAATCAGTGGGTTACCGCTACTCCATGTACCACCGGATGCTGTATCTATATAATAAGCAGTTTGGCCTACACACACACTCGGTGGCCCCAATATCGGAGCTACCGGATTTACTATAACCGGAAACACTGCCCTGCAACCAGTTGTACCCAATGTATAGGATATAATAGCCGTGCCGGAAGACATGCCCGTAACAATACCAGTTCCGGAACCTATTGCCGCCACTACCGGAATACCAGAACTCCATACACCACCAGATGTAGCATTCGAAAGAGTTATGTTATTCCCCATACATACGCTGGATGGGCCTGTAATAGGCGATGGAGAGGATACAACGGTAACAGTGTTGGTTACCCAGCAGCCGCCTGCTGTGTACGTGATCGTTGTATTCCCTGAACTATTACCTGTTACAATTCCTGTAGTAGCTCCTACCGAAGCTATAGCCGGACTAGCACTACTCCATGTTCCGCCTGGTGTAGCATCGGTTAACGTAGCACTCTGGCCAACACATACACTCACTGATCCACCGATTGGCAGTGGCAACGGATTCACAGTAACCAACTTCATAGCAGCACAACCTGTGGCTGGCAAAGTATAAAATATAGTATCTACACCTGGGGCAATACCTGTAACAATGCCGCCGCCGGAAATAGTACCCGTTGCCGGAGTACTGGTACTCCACGCACCGCCAGGTGTAATATCACTCAATGTCGTTGTTAAACCAACGCAAACCTGAGCGGTACCCGTAATCGCTGAAGGTAAAGGATTCACTGTTACTCTTGCTGTGGTTGTGCAACCACTACCCAATGAATAAGTGATCAACGATGTACCTGCTGCCATGCCTGTAACCATACCCGAAGCGCCTCCTATTGTAGCAATACCAGGGCTGGCACTGGTCCAGGTACCGCCAGTTACAGTATCTGTCAGCGTAGTAGTACCGTTCACACAAACTGTAAACGGTCCAACAATAGCCGATGGCAAAGGATTGACCGTAACAACAATATCCGAATAGCAGCCTGTCGGAAGCATATACTTCACAATCGTTGTGCCGGGAGATATACCGCCAACGGTACCCGTAGTGCTGACAGTTCCAATCAACGGCGCACTGCTGCTCCACGCTCCACCTGTAGTCGTTTCGGTAAGCAATGTTGTGAAGCCTACACATACCTGCGGCGTTCCACCAATTGCCGCCGGCGAAGGATTGACCGTAATATTTTTCGTCACAGTACAACCTGTTCCCAACGAGTAGGTAACAGTCGTAGTACCCGATATAACACCGGTTAGCACACCGGTGAGTGAGCCAATCAATGCTACTGACGTAGAACTACTGGTCCATACGCCACCCGGCACTGCATCAGTAAGCGTCAGGGTCGAGAGTGTACATGCAGTAGATCCTCCACTGATGGCAGAAGGGGTTGCGCTCACTGTCACATTTTTGCTGATCTGGCAACCCGTTGAAGTAAGGGTATATGTAATGTTCGTAGTACCGGTAACCAATCCGTTGATAACCCCCGTTGTAGCACCTATAGTAGCTATGCTTGGTGCGCTACTCGTCCAGGTGCCACCCGGCGTAGGATCAGTAACAGTTATGCTCGACCCCACACATACTGCCGAAGGTCCGCCTATAGCTGCTGGCAAAGGATTGATAGTAACTACGGCACTGCCCGTCATCGCCCTGCTACAACCGGTTATTGAATTCGTTGCCACAACAGTATATGTGCCAGCACCGGTTATTAGTCCAAAATCAATAGCCCCGCCTGTACCAGCGATAGGTACGCCAACGGGGAAAGTACCGTTATAGAGCTGATACATAATGCCAACTGAAGAGCAACTCAACCCAACATGTAGCCCAACACCACCGGCACAATAGTTACCTCCACCCGTCACACTACATAATGGCGGCAGTGGGTTAACAGTTACATTGGCTATTGTGTAGCAACCCGTTCCAATTATATAGGTAATTGTAGCCGTACCACCCGCAACACCCGTCACGACACCCGAAGATGAACCCACAGTGGCAATGGGTAATGATGAACTTCCCCATGTTCCGCCCGGTGTTATATCTGTAAGCGTCGTTGTAGCACCCTGGCAAACCTGACGTGTGCCCAAAATCGGAGCAGGTAATGGGTTTACGGTAATCACTTTTGTTTTATAACACGTTGTACCTAGTGTATATGAAATTGTAGTAGTTCCAGCCGCTACACCCAAAACAATACCAGTGGTAGAACCTATGGTTGCAACAGATGGCGTACTGCTGCTCCATGCGCCACCGCCCGTACAAGTGAGCGTAATACTCGATCCCGCACAAACTACTCCCGGCCCTGAGATAGTACCGGGCAATGGATTCACTGTGATCACCTGAGTAGCATAACAACCGGCACCCAAAGAATACGTTATAGTCGACAACCCAGCAGTCAATCCCGTAACCACTCCACCGCCAGTGATCGGTGCTATAGCGGGTACACTGCTGCTCCACGTACCTCCGCCCGTAATATTGTACAGCGTGGTGGTTGATCCCTGACATACCTGGAACGAGCCGGTAATGGGTGCAGGAGAAGTATTAACTGTTACAGAAAATGATCCGGGCAAGCCGCTGCAGCCACCGGGAAGTGTATAATAAATTGTTGCCACACCCGGTCCGGTCGCAGTCACCACACCGGTGAGCGACCCCACTGTAGCTATCAGCGTATTACTGCTGGACCATGTACCACCGGGTACCGCGTCGGTTAAGGTGGTTGTGAGGCCTACGCACAATACATGAGAGCCGGCAATTGGTGCCGGAAGTGGATTGATGGTTACCGGGATCGTTGTATAACAACCTGACGGTATCATAAACGTGATGATAGCTACCCCTGAAGCCACCCCGGTAACAACACCTGTTGAAGACCCCACAGTGGCAATACCCGGTGATCCGGAACTCCATGTGCCGGCGCCGCCGCCAAACAAAGTAGTTGTTGCACCTACACAAGCCCAAGGTGTACCGGTAATGGGTAATGGTGGAGGATTTACTGTTACCGTAAGTGTGGAATAGCAACCGGTACCTATGGTATAATAAATAACCGCAGTCCCGGGTGAAATGCCGGTATCAACCCCAAGACCTGGATCTATTGCTACTGTCAGTGGGCTGCTACTTGCCCAATACCCCCCTGGTGTAGCATTAGCCAGCGTATCGAAACTGCCCATGCACAAAAGCGGACTACCCGTTATTGGAGCCGGCGGCGGCAATACAGTCATTGGGAAAACTGAATAACATCCTGTTGGTAAAGTATAAGTGATCACTACCGGCCCGGCAGATACACCAACTACTATTCCGGTGGTAGACCCAACTGTGGCTATAGAAGTATTGCTACTCGTCCACGTTCCGCCACCCGAACAAAATAAAGAACTGGTCTGCGCTACGCAAACAGTAGTAAGCCCGGTAATCGACGTCGGAAGCGGATTCACACTTACCAGCCAGGTCGAATAACAACCTCCCGGCAACGTATAGGATATTGTCACTGTACCAGCACCAACACCAGTTACTACACCTGTTGTTGAACCAACAGACGCAATAAAGACATTACTGCTGCTCCAGCTTCCTCCAGCAGTTGCATCGGTGAGCACTATCGAAGATCCGACACAGACAGAAGTAGGTCCGGTGATTGGAGCCGGAGATATATTTACTGTTTCAACACGGGTAGCAGTACAGCTACCAATTGAATAGGTGATTGTTGTGACACCGGGTGTCAGTCCGCTTACTATGCCTGTAGTCGCACCAATGGTGGCTATCCCGGTTGCGCTGCTGCTCCAAGTTCCACCGGGGATTAGGTCAGTTAAAGTAACCGTTGTTCCAGTACAAACTGATGCCGGACCCGAAATCGCAGATGGCCCCGCAACTACGGTTACACTAATGGTTGCAGCACAACCCGTGGGCATCGTATAACTGATCGTCGTGGTGCCCGGAGACACCCCGGTGACGACTCCCGACGACGAACCTACCGTTGCTGCAGCTACATTGCTACTCGTCCACGTTCCGCCCGATGTTGGGTTAGTAAAAGTTGAAGACGTTCCGGCACAGAGTGTTGTTACACCTGTGATAGTGCCCGGCGGTGTATTGAGTACCAGGAAAACCGATGCTGTACTTGAAGATATCCCGCTGTTGGTACAAGTAACTACACAGCGGTAATACATGCTGGTTGTTACAAACGCAGTATAAGTTAAATTGGTAGCACCGGCAATATTAGTCCAGGTAACGTTATTAGGCGACGACTGCCATTGGTAGGTAATACCCAAAGAAGTTGAGGCACCGGTCAAAGTCAGTAAAGAAGAATAAGATGTACAAGCTGAAGTAACAGAAGCAGAAACTGTTCCTGCTGTTGGTGTACCACTACATTGTGGCGACCATCTGTATATCTGATTCGTAGCTGGCAAACCTGTCAAAAATCTAGACTCGGTAGTCATACTGGCTGCAGGAGAAGATCCTGTTCCGTTCAAAGACCAGTAATTCAGAGTACCGGTTGTCGGAAAGCCACCTACCCCATCTGTAATTCCAATGGCAAAGTGACCTGTACTTGTTGATCCTGAGCTAATATTCGTGTACGCAAAATCGATTATATTAGTTGTTTCATATAAAATGATCTCAACGTCTTCAGCTGGTGTAGTAGATGGGTACAGGCCACAGTGGTAAAATTCTATTGTAAACACACGGTTAGGTGCAGTACCGGTTGTTGCATATCTTACATTATTGGTCGACACAATCACATCCAGCCAAAAAGCGGCAATAATGGGTCTGGCTAAGTTAAAACTGCCAAATCCACCGGCAGTTGTATTGGATAGATCGCAATCATATGTGTTATAAACAGTCGTTCCGAAAGTTTGACCGAGTACAATCCAGCAATTCTGCGATGCAGATAAAGAGGTGTAAGTGTTTCCACAATAAACAAAATTGAAACCTATCGGAATGCTATTATAGTAACAGTCGTCATAAATTGATGAACCCCAGGAGGTACCACCACTAGAATTGATAAATCCAGATGAAGGTGCTGTGTAACTGCCACTAAACGCAGTAAATCCATATGCACTCAATGCTTGCCCAAAAGAAAAATGGCTGTACAGCAATATTAATAAAAAAAGTAAAGCTTTCTTCATATTCGATGAAAAATTAGTTAGAGAGGGTTTCATAGAAATTAGTTTTAATACTATACCTATAAAGGTAATCATTTTTATTGATTATATCTTTCATGCAACCCTGCTTTTTTTAACCACACATTGTGGATTATACCTGATTATCAATATATCTTTACAGCCTGTAATGACCGCCAAAAAAATCGTTTGCACCGTTACCAACGAACTCAACTACGACCAGCGCATGATCCGTATCTGCACTTCGTTGTCGAATGCGGGTTACGATGTTACTCTTGTCGGTTTTAAACGCAAAAAAAGCTTGCCACTGTCAGAGCGACCCTTTAAGCAGGTGCGCCTGCCGATAATGGTGGAGCAGGGTAAACTAATGTATGCACACTACTGGTTCAACCTGTTCTTCTTCCTTTTGTTCCGTAAAGCGGATGTGCTCTGTGCTATAGACCTCGACACCATTCTGCCGGTGTACTATGCATCTCTGTTGCGTGGCAAAAAACGGGTATACGATGCCCACGAAATTTTCACTGAGCTAAAAGAGGTCATCTCCCGCCCATCAGTATATAAAATGTGGTCGTGGATCGGCAACCATTGTGTACCCCACTTCAAAACCGGATATACCATCGGCGATTGCTATGCCGACCATTTCAAAAAATTATACGGAGTTGATTACGGAGTTGTGCGCAACGCCACCATCCTTAAACCGTTACAAATACCTGCAAAGCCAGAACGCACCATTTTGTACCAGGGCTGGGTAAATGTGGGCCGGTGTTTCGAGCAGCTCATACCGGCCATGAAACTGGTCGATGCCAAACTCATTGTTTGCGGTGAAGGTAATTTTTACGCGCAGGCTATGGCGTTGGTAAAAGAACACAAGTTGGAAGATAAAGTGATCTTCAAAGGCTACATACCACCCTCACAGCTTGGCGAATACACGCTCAACGCTACCATCGGCATAACCCTGTTTGAAGATACCAGCTTGAGCAACCGCCTCTCTCTGGCCAATCGCTTTTTCGATTATATGCACTCAGGCGTTCCCCAGTTGTGCAACAAATACCCTGAATACGAAGTAGTCAACAGCCGCTATGAAATAGCCAGCCTGGTCGCAGATCTTACTCCCGATGCTATCGCTGCTGCACTGAATAAACTGCTCAACGACCACGAATACTACAACCGGCTGCAGCAAAACTGCCTCGCAGCCCGCGAAGTATATTGCTGGCAGGAAGAAGAGAAAAAACTGGTGGCCACTTATAAAACGCTCTTTAATGAACTCTGACAATAAACCAGTTATTCAATTCAGTGTCATCATTGCGGCATACAATGCAGGCCAGACCATTGCCCGCGCGTTGGATTCTGTACTGGCTCAATCCTACCCCGCCCTCGAAATCATTGTAATAGACGATGCCAGCACCGACGATACTTTTGCGCTGGTCAGTTCAAAGTATCCTAGCGTCAAAGTTATTCAGAAGATCGAAAATTCAGGTGGATCCATTGCCCGCAATACCGGCATGGAAGCAGCCACCGGCAACTATTTCGCCTTCCTGGATGCTGATGATGCGTGGCACCGGCACAAGCTCATGCTCATCAAAACGATACTGGAGTCTAACCCCGGAATCAATCTGTTCTATCACCCCTATACACAAGAAGATATACTCAATAAAAACCTGCCCGAAAACGTAGTAGTGTACAAATTGCCATTTGTAAAATTACTTCCCGGCAATATCATTGCAACCTCCTGCGCAGTTATCCGCAACGATCCCGCTTTTCGTTTCGATCCCGTTATGCGCTACACTGAAGATTACGACCTTTGGCTGCGCATAGGCTACAAACACCGCGTGTATTTTGTAAATATTCCGCTCA
The DNA here is from genome assembly GCA_903829015.1 of uncultured Bacteroidota bacterium. Taxonomy (GTDB): domain Bacteria; phylum Bacteroidota; class Bacteroidia; order Chitinophagales; family Chitinophagaceae; genus Nemorincola. Next base: position 22,548 of record CAIKOJ010000126.1, on the reverse strand, counting down.
CACAAATCTACAGACCCTTTACATCTAAGGGTGGCGTCAGCGAGAAAAAATGGAAAATGCGCAAAGGCGAAATGCGCGCCTACCGGAAATTAGTAAGTCTCAACCCGCTCTTCATTTTCCTTCTGCCCTTCCTCATTCTATCCAGCCTGGGCAAGCACCTGTTGAAAATATTCATACCAGCTAAATAAGGAAGGTTAGCGGTTGATGTACTTTTTCTTTTGAAAATAACTCACCAGAAAAAGAACACCGACCAGCAAAAAAGGCACCGCAACTGAAAGCACAATGAGCATAGACTGCCAGAACGGAAAGTGGTTCCTGTTGTAATTGATGTTGAACACAAAAACGCAGAACAGCAGACCAATAATCATAAAAATGATCCCGCCGGCCTTTTCCGATTTCCATGCAACGGCAAGCAGCAACACAAAAATATACGTAGGTATCAGATGCACCAGAAAATGACCAATCTGCTGCCAAATCGATAATCCGGCCTCAAATGCGTCCAGCGCAAACATACTAACAAACAAAATCGCCGCAATACAAATGATCCTCGGCAGCCAATGAAAAACCCTCACTGAATTATTCATAAAATTGAGTCAACAGTTAAAAGATTGAAGCCGACAATTCGAGAAATTTCAACCGGCAACACATCAAAGTTTAAAAGTATCTCAAGAAAAATTTATGACTTCTATCAGTGTCCGGTGCTTTTCAATGAAATCAAACGGCATCCTGATATTAATTTTCACTTATGGGCAATAAGCGATAAACGTCGTCATAATAACTCACCACGCCACTATCATTTGCTTCCGCCGTTAAGTACACTACAAATACCGGTACAGGTTTCTCCAGCTGCAGTGTTATGGGCTTTTCACCCTTTATGCACGCCTGAAGGAAAGCAGTATCCAGTTTGTTGTTTAAAAGAAGATTTCCCAACTGAATTGCCTTTTCCACACGCATACAACCATGGCTTCTAAACCGCTTCAACGACTCAAACAAACCCCTGGTATTAGTATCATGCAGGTACACACCAAATGGCGATGTGAGGTCAAATTTTATGATCCCGAGTGAATTATCACAACCAGTTGATTGCCTTAGTCTGTAAGGAAAATACCTGCTGCTGTATTTGCTCCAGTCGATAGAATACGGACTAATCACATTTCCTTTGGCATCCAGAATCTGCATGTTCTCTTTGTCCACCAGACCGGGTGACCTTTTATATTTGGGCACTAGTTCTTTCAAAGCAATATCGGTCGGCACGTTCCAGTAAGGATATAAAATAACATCTTTGCAGGTAGCATTAAAACGTGGTGTCCTGGTCGATGGTTTCCCAACGATCATCCTTGAAAACAGCACAACTGAATCATAGTTAAAGTACTTTAATGATACCGAAGGTATATTTACAACAATGTATCTTTCAAAACTAAAATGATGTATCCACCTATAGAAATTCATGGCCGTCGCAACCCGCTTCGCCTTTGCCGTTTGGTTATTCTGATACTGAACAGCTAATTCTGTCTTGTATGCACTGTACTCCCCGCTGGTCGGCTCAAGTGCCTGCAAAAAGCCGGCTAACTCACCCGCGGACCTTATCGCAGCCAGGTGACCAATTATAAAATCATTGTCCCTGTCTGCGTACTTTACCGACCATTCATCATACTTCATCCATATACTGATCCCATAGCCTTGATACAGATCTTTGCAATAAGCAATGGCCGCATCTGTAAAGAGCATATCCAGTTTCATCAACGAATTGCTGTCACTCCCGTGTTGTGAATCGGCTCCCTGTAACCTATCAAAACCATACCTTGTCCTCTCTGTACCTATATAGACTGCACTGTCAATTCTTTGCAGCAATAACCTCCTCATTTCAACTGCACCGACCGACCGGCCCATCCAGAATAGCTGCTGATGAGCGGCATAAAACTTACTGACCAGTTCAGGATACAACAAACCATGTGGCTTCTTATCCTCAGCAAATGAGCTTTTAGTACAAAGGACAAAAAAGATAAACAGTACACTGATCCAAACTCTATCCATACATCGATTCATAAAACTATTGTTCGGCACAGGTTGTGTTTCCAGATATCAGACAGGGCATCAATTCAATCTACCCCCGAATCGACCGCAACGATTTAACTTCTAATAGCAAAGGTACGTATACAAACGCAATACTGCTGGATGCTCACACCTTGGAGTAGTCCATGCGATAAACAAAGCAGGCTCCAACCCGGAGCCTGCCATAATTTAAATATCCGAAACCACTATTGCTTAATGAACTTCCTTGTAGTGGTACTTTCTTTGCTGATCGTCTGCAGAATATACACACCATCCGCCAGTCGGCTGATATCAATACTGGCCTTGCTGCTGGTTACATCCTGACTAACTACAACTGCTCCACTAATACTGCGAATAACGACCCTACCGCTTACCAGGTTCTCGACAAATATCTCGTCGCTGGCAGGGTTAGGATAAACACTCACAACTCCGGCTGTAAGTGCTGAATTATTCAAAGTTGATGTTTGAATGGTATTGAGTGCTGTATTTGTGATCACCGGAGGGTTTGCATCAAAATAGATGTACCCTTTGTTTTTGATCTGGGTACCTGGAGTTAGGCCAGCATTTGGCTTGATACTAAACCGTACATAACCGTGACTGGCAGCCTCATTGCTGGTGCTGTCGGGCAGGTTTATATAGTCGAAGTTAAACCTTACCACGCCCGGCGCCAGCCATTCAGGGCGCATGACGTGGCTTGATCCAAGAATCTTCAGGCTGCCTGCATTAAGGTGGCTGTCAAGCGTATCCTCCACTTTTATGAAATTTGCAGTTGCGGTACCAGTATTCTGGAAATGCAGTGTGTACGTAAGTTCCGGTGTGCTGGCTGGTATAAATCCGGGTGTTCCTGTGCCCTTCGGACTAACCTCTTTTAAGTTCGGATCGTAAGAGTACACAACAGGCAGACAAACTGTAAAGTCATTGTTGGTTGCATCCGGATCGCTGGAAGGCACTGCAGTATAAATCCTGAAACACAGCGTATCACCCACATGCGCCGAGGTATCGGGCGTAAGGTGAATACGCGAGATCAAATTGTTCCAATAGGCACCGCTTGAGAGATTGGTCAGATTGACATAGTTCCATATCAGGGTATCTCCGCTAACGGAAGTGGGAGGGTTTGTACTCAGTAGCGCATCGTAAGTTACGCGGCTATCTTTTACAAACCTCAGCACACCGGATATAGTATCACAACCGGTATTGCTCACATAAGGGCCCATGTAAAACGGAGTACCAAAACGCACAGCAGTAGGCGAACCAGTCCAGCATTCCACGTCGTTATTGCCAGTGCATTGCATAGGGAAATCCACTCCAGTTCTTGGCGCCGTTGTAAACGAATAAGCCCCTGAAAAACACGGTGACGGAGGGAAAATAAAATAATAGTGTGTCGGTATCTCTACTGTATAATTTGTCATCCACGACCTTTGTATGCTCAGGTTATATGCCCCGGTGGGGTCTGTAAAGCCAGTCTTGACATTCATAGAAACACTAGGGCTCACTAAAGTGGCGAAACTCTTTACACTCAAAGCATTGAGCGGCACATCTCCAGCATCATAAATACAGTTGCTGTTATTGTCAAAATATGCTTTACCTGATACATTCCCATAAATACATGGGTTAGGTACCGGTTGTACATACAAATTAGGAATAGCATTGATAGTATCAGTATCTGCAATTACCTTCATCGCCGGTCCGAAAAACACAGCCACTCCACCAGATATCATGTCATCTGCAACCATAGTTACATACATATGCCCACTTATAGATGCGGCTAACGTCCATGGGCTGGTCCCGGTGGTATTTCTTGCCACAAATATTAATGTGTGACTTACTGTGTCCACTATCTTCACTGAATCGCCAACATACGAACTGGCAACTGTAACGAGGTAAGTAGGTGTGCAGGTAGATGCACATAGATTTGTGTCATGCATCGCACCAGGCATAACATTTACGGTAAGCCCCCCCGATGTATACGTCTGGGCTTTGGTACTTGAAAATACACACAGCAGTATCACTGCCAGAATCAATCCTAAGGTTTTTTTCATAGAATAATAGATTTTAATAATATAGTCGGATTAGCAAAAATGAAATTACTCTTAAAGGTAGGGAAGGCTTTTTATATAAGCATCTTTTCAAATGATATTTTTCTCGCTTTCCTACAAAATAATTCGGTTATGTGATTTTGTATCAACCTGCGATTAATAAAAGCCTAACTAATTCCCTACCCATAACTATCTACTAGCTACGAACTACTTTTTTGACATTCTACCCTCAACTCTATACTTTTACCCCAACAAATGGAAACCGGGCTGACCAAAACACGGATCGAACTGCTGCTGCTGTTTATATTATACATGTTTATCCTGCCACGGGTGTACATGGATTATGATATGGGTTTCTGGCGGCAGTGGGCGTTGTATATCCATCAGCACGGTATATCGGGGGCATATGCGCAGGGATCACCTATCAACTACCTGCCCATTTTCACCTACGGACTGTACCTATATGATCTGCTGCAGGGTACCGAGGCCGATATTATCCGCAACATCAACAACATCAAGATACTGTTCGTCTGTTTCGATTTTCTGCCGCTGGTGGTGCTGTGTGCGTTCAGACAAAAGATACTGAGTTTCAAAATCCCCCATCTGTTTCTGATACTGAATATTGCCTATGTTTTTAACTCAATGGTGTGGGGGCAGATAGACAGCATATATACCAACCTCGCTTTTCTGGCCATTGTTACGGCAACGTGTTATCCGGTTACTGGACTGGTGCTGTATCTGCTAGCACTCAACACCAAGCAGCAGGCTATAGAATTTCTGCCCATAATGGCGGTGGTACTATTGTACAGCGTGAGGAATTTTAAAACTTTGTTGCTTGGTATTGCGGCTATCGCGGCATTGCAGTTCGTTATCTTATTGCCTTTTATGGGTAACGGCGGGGTTAACCGGCTACTTGGGTTTGCTGCCAACTCTGTAGGTCTGTATCACAACCTCTCTATTTCTGCTTTCAATATCTGGTACCTTATAACAGCAGGCAACCCATATTTTATCAATGATACAGATACTTATTTCCTGTTTTCCTACAGAACGATCGGACTGGGAATGTTCGTGCTTGCAGCGGCAGCGGTTTTTGTACCACTGTTCAAAACACTCTGGCACCAGCGCAGAGCCAATCTGCCGTTTAACGAATATACTTGGCAAACCCTGCTGCTGTCCACCGGCATGCTTTGCCTGTATTTCTTTTATTTCAATACACAGATGCACGAGCGGTACGCCCACCCCATCATTATATTCTTCTTCTTTTATGGGGTGGTTTCAAAAAATTACCGGCTGTTCGTACTGGCATCAGTACCCTACCTCCTAAGTCTGGATAAGGCCTTCTCCTTCCCGGATGGTTACCTGCCAATAGTCCATTATAAATTCATCTACGCCTCAAAAGTGATAGCGCTCTGGTATACTGTAACCGTAGTTTATGGAAGTTACCTTTTGTACCGGCTACACAAATCGCCAAAAGAACCGCAGCTGGCTGCAGAAACTATTTAGGCAAACTGTAAAACGCCTTAACTTTTCTTAAGCACCAGTCTGTCAAGGCTCTCCTGCGCAAGCGGATGATAGTTCATTCGGTACTTGCCATAGATACGATGTGCCATTGCAGCACCTGCTGGGGTTTTCATCATCTCGCCATAGAGCGGCTCCAGGAATTTCCTTCTGCCCACACTGCTCAGGAATTTGTCCATAGGCCCGTATGCCGGACTGTAACCGGTTCGCACAGAAATGATGAACCACAGATCAGCGATCTCACTGTTTTCTGAGTTAGAGAGATCGTAGGCTGCATCAAGTTTCTTCATTTGCGCGGCGGACAAAGTTGCCGGCATCTTCCGCAGAAAATGAAGCCACTCGTGTGTGGTCCATTCTACAGTAGCCAGCTGCTCCGCAGGAACACCGGAGAGGAATTTATTTCGCTCAGAGTCCACTTTACTAAAACGCTCCTGACCTGCACGGGGGCAGTTTGTGGGAATGCCGGGACCATAAACCCATGCATTGATTTTCAGTTTTTTGCGCAGGTCTTCATCGCCCTTGATCAATGCGGTGTCGAGGTATTTTATGAAAGCTTCTGTTGTGATGGTTTTGAATGCATGTGATTCAAAGTACTTCGCCAGGAATCTATCGAACACATCACGGGTCACGGTCTGTTCTATAAGTTTCAGAAAGTGAGATCCCTTTTCATAAGGAATGTCTGTTAGTCCGTCGTCGGGGTCGCGGCCCTTCAGGTCTAGTTTCAGCCAGGTATCATGATTAGTGGCACTCAGATCTTTAACAGCAGTTGCAAAATCCTGGTAGCCCAGCTCCCAAAGCATATCTGAATAGCTGGCACCCAGCATACGCTCGGTGATCCTGCGTTCAAAGTAGTTGGTAAAACCCTCGTTCAGCCAAAAGTCGTCCCAGGTAGCATTGGTAACCAGATTGCCGCTCCAGCTGTGTGCCAGTTCGTGGGCAATAAGGCTTACCAGCGATCTGTCTCCTGCAATAATTGTTGGTGTGGCAAAAGTCAGCTTCGGGTTCTCCATACCACCTATAGGGAAGCCGGGTGGACAGATCAGTACATCGTATCTACCCCAGCGGTACGGCCCGTACAACTGCTCTGCTGCATCTACCATGCGGCCGGCATCAGCCAGTTCCCATGCAGCTTTTTCGATCATGCCAGGTTCGGCATAAACGCCAGTACGTTCATCGATCCGCCTGAAAGCGATATCACCAACAGCCAGCGCCATCAGGTATGCCGGTATAGGCATGTCCATGTTGAAATTATAGATACCGCTGTCGTTTACGGCCTGCGGGTTTTCGGCACTCATCAATGCCATCAAGCCCTTTGGCACTGCAACGTGCGCGCTGTAACTGAACCTGATACCTGGACCATCGGCACATGGAATCCATGAGCGGGCATAAATAGATTCAGACTGAGTAAACAAGAACGGATGCTTCTTGTCGTGTGTCTGCTGCGGATCTAACCATTGCAGCGCCCGCGCTTTCGGTCCGGTTTTGTAGCAGACCATTACATTAACGGACTTGTCTTTGATAGGTATGTGTAAGGCACTTCCGAGGAATTTGATCTGCGAGTCGAGCACGAATTTTACTTCGTTGCCATCAACCAGCACATGATCTATGGTAAGGTCGTAGGTATCCAATATCAGTGTCTTTGCTTTCGATTTATTGTCTATGGTCCACAAAGCACAACCCCTGATCTGCTTTTTATCCATATCCACCTGAATATCCAGGTTCAGGTGTTTCATTTCTACGCTATCAGCATTAGAGAGTGTATGAACGTCTTTAACGTGAATTACGGTATCAGTGCTTTTAGCTATAGAGCTAGTGGATGCCTGCTTTTTGCCACCACATGAAAACAATGCGATGCAAACGAACAGCAATGAAATATTTCTTACCATACTTGATTTATATGGAATAAAGATAAACAAAACAGGGAATGGCAGCTGTACAAAAACAGACTATCTGGTTATGAAACCAAATACGCTTCAGAAACTACGAATTCCCAATATGAACCAATAAATGCAGAAACTACGACCGAATCAGCCTGAACGCATGGTTCCATTTACCGTGCTGCATACCGGGTATACACCACAGCATACACAACGGCTCGATAGCTCTGGCGGCAGTGTCCTTGCCCATATCTTCAACAGCCCAGCCAAACTCTTCTAATATATGGTGCACCTTCTTTTTAGCGTCATCATTGTTGCCACAAATAAACATGCTAGGCTTCACTGCAAAAGGAGGATCGACCATGTAGGCATTACCCACACAACTAAACGACTTCACAAAATGTATTTCGGGAAAACGGAGCTGCAACTGCTCCATCAAAGACTCATCGAGGTTAGTAAAAAATTTCAGTACACCATTTTCTGGTGCTGCATTTGCGATGGGGTTAGTGGTATCTATTACAGTCTTCCATTGCAGGTTTTGCGGACCGGCTTCTTCAATGGCATTTGCTGCAACATTTCCTTTCACCGCCAATACTACAATCTTGCCAAACTTGGCCGCATCAGTAAAGCTGCCCACATGGCCCTTGCCTTCAGTATTTGCCAGCCAATCATCCAGCTTCGAAGCATTGCGCGTACCAAGCATTACCTCATATCCATGTTTCAAAAAACCATTCCCCAACGACTTGGCCACTACACCTGATCCTATAATTCCTATCTTTTTCATTTCATCTAATTTGAGGGCAAATTAATTGAAAAATCAAAACAAAAAAGACAATTGCTATTATTCTTCTTTATTCAGTCATTTGGGAATGTTCGAAAGAAACAAATGGGGTGTATACACGAAGGAAACAAAATGCCATCCTTATGGCAATAAGAATAGACCCGCAATGAATCATGGCGGAAATTTCACAACGATAAGGGGAAAACTACTCTCTCATCATTGACTCAATAACCAACGCAATATCTTCGGCATTAGGTTTTGAGAAATAGTCGCCGTCGGTAGAGTATGCAGGGCGGTGAGCCTTGGCAGTAATGGTTCTTGGCGCTACATCCAGCCATTTAAAGCCACCCTGTATTTCCATCACTTGCTGGAACATGTAGGCACTAGCTCCGCCGGGTACGTCTTCATCAATAAACACAATACGGTTGGTCTTCTCCAGCGACTTCACGATCATGTGGTTGATATCAAACGGCAGCAAGGTACGCACATCGATCACTTCGCAACTGATGCCTTGTGGCTCCAGATAATTCACAATAGATTCTTCAATGATTCTTAAAGTAGATCCGTAGGAAACGATGGTGATATCGGCACCCTCTCTGATCACTTCGGGTACACCGAAAGGCACGGTGTATTCGCCCAGGTTTGACGGCATTTTCTCCTTCAAACGGTATCCGTTCAGGCACTCAATAACTATACCTGGCTCGTCGCTTTGCAGTAGTGTGTTGTACATACCCGCAGCCTGAGTAAGATTTCTTGGCACACAGAGATACATACCCCTGATTGCGTTCAGTATCATGCCCATCGGCGAGCCACTGTGCCACAACCCTTCGAGCCTGTGCCCGCGAGTGCGCACTATGATCGGGCATTTCTGTCCGCCTCTGGTGCGATACTGTATTGTTGAAACATCATCACTCAGTGGTTGTAGACCATAGAGCAGGTAATCCAGATATTGAATCTCAGCAATGGGGCGCAGGCCGCGCATAGCCAGCCCTATCCCCTGCCCTATAATTGTTGCTTCACGTATACCGGTATCGGTAACGCGCATCACGCCATACTTATCCTGCAGGCCGGCAAAACCCTGATTCACATCACCTATCTTACCCAAATCTTCACCAAACGCCACTACAGCCGGGTTGTTGGCAAACGTGATATCGAAGTACTTATTAATCACCTCAAAACCATTCAGCACCTGCGCATCAGCTTCAAATTGAGCCGGAACCTCCTTCACTTTCATTGCACCGTACTTCGACTCAGAATAAAGGTGAGACGAGAATTTCTCGGCGTTGTCGGATTGAATGTAATTATAAAAATTGCGTAAAGAGCGCACGCCATTACCTCCGGTGCCACACAGACCCAGCACTTTGCGCACCGCCTGCATCACATCTTTACGAATAGGCTCACGGATAGCATTCAACTCCTGCACAATAGCAGCCACTGCCGCCGAATTGTCTCCGGCCTCGTACATTGCCTGATTGCACAGCTTGGTGGCATCTCTTATCTGATCTTTAATAGGAGCCACGAAATCGGTCCATGCACGCTGCTTGGCTTCTCTTGCTTCGTTCTTCGCTTCCTCTTCAATTGTTGTTATTTCTGTTTCGCTGGCGATTTTATTATCCACCAGAAACTGCCTCATTTTCAGGATACAATCCCATTCTTTTTCCCAATCCAGACGTTCTTTGGTTTTGTAGCGCTCATGCGAACCTGATGTGGAATGCCCCTGCGGCTGAGTTACTTCCTGCACATGGAAAATGGCGGGAATATGCGTATCTCTAACCTTGGCAATACCCTGCTGAAATGTCTGTACCAGGGCCGGATAATCCCAGCCTTTTACTGTATAAATGTTGATACCACCCTTCTTCTCATCCCACTGCATACCTGCAAGCGCATCTGATATTGAATTCTTGGTTGTCTGGTATTTTCTTGGGACAGAAATGCCGTAGCCGTCGTCCCAGATAAATATTGCTAAAGGCACTTGTAGTACACCCGCGGCATTTACGCTTTCCCAGAAGGGACCTTCAGAGGTTGCAGCATCGCCTATAGTACAAAAGATAACCTCATTTCCTTTATTGGTGAATTTCTCAAAACCGGTTTGCAACCCCTCAATATTTCGGTATAGTTTTGATGCATATGCGAGTCCCAGCGCTCTGATCATCTGGCCTGCAGTAGGTGAAATATCACTGCTCGATTGTGGTTCCTTCATCAGGTCTTTCCAATCACCACTCTCATCGAGCCAGCGGGTACCGTAGTGGCCGTTCATCATTCTTCCACCCGACGATGGTTCGTTCTCTACGCTCATATCGGCATACAACTGAGCAAAAAATTTCTGTATGTCGCTCATTCCGGTTGCAAACATCAATGTCTGATCCCTGTAGTATCCTGAGCGGATATCACCAGCTTTAAAACACTTGGATGCTGCGATCTGAGCCAGTTCTTTACCATCGCCAAATATGCCAAACTTAGCTTTGCCGGTAAGTACCTCCCTCCTGCCTATAAGGCTGGCTTCACGGCTGGCAACCGCCAGGCGGTAATCATCAATCACCCCTTGCTTGAATTCATCAAACGACAACCTTACTGACTTTGCATTACTTACCACCTGAGGCATATTTTACTAATATTTACTATATAAAGATCCAGAAACAAAGATAGGCGTATCACCTAAAACAGGCAATGAAGTTAAGACGAAAATATGAAATTGAATAATTGCCATGTGGGGTTCTTAAATAATATTTTCGTTTATGATAGAAGACTAACAATACCCAGCGGTAAAACGGATCAAAAAAACAGCAAAGCGAGCAGCAACCACAACTATATAGAACAGGATAATTGAAAATGGCTGTTGAACCAGAAAACCGGATCAACAGCCATTATCACACACAGCTATCACACAAAAGCGTCGCGATTAAGTACTACCCTACCTCAATTTCTCTATCCTGCACCTGTTGTCTGAAAAATCAACAAGGGCATACCAGCCAATTTCCTTCTCTACCCCATTTTCAACAGTAGTGATGTGTCCCTTTAAAATGCCACTCATTGACTGCGAATCATACTCTAAATGGTCTGCTCTCAGCGACTGCTCCGGCAGGCCGATAATAGTTACCCCTTCTGCAACAATTCCATATTGGTGTTTGTGATTCCGGCGTTTACGCTTTATTCCACCGGACACAGGAGCAGTTACCAGCAGATTCTGATTTTGTACTTTCATCTCCCCTTTATTTTGATGCACAACTGCATTGTCTAACTTCATATCCATTTTGTTGAATTTGAACGTTAGAAAAGGTTTGCAGTCTTTTACCCCAGCCGTGGTATTCTGTGCAAAAGACAGGAACGGCATCATTAGCATGACCAGCAGTGCGCTTTTCATAAGTTTAAAGTGTTTTTGATGAACCTAAATAACTTATGATGTGGTGGTTTTAGTATGTAAGGCATATGGATTGTGTGTTTTTTAACAGAAGACAAGTTTACTCCGAGATCATTTCAAGTATTATATTCTTTCATTTGATACTTCTTCACTACCCGTTTGACACTTCCAATTCCTGCAAAGATTATCCATAAGCGAAAGTTCTATATCTGCCCATTTCTCCTTACCTTTGCACACTTTTAGAAAGAGCCGATCTCGCGACTATCTACTCTTTACTAACGACTCTCTACTAATACAATGAAATACATAAACGAAATTGCCAAGCGGCGCACATTTGCCATTATATCCCACCCCGATGCGGGTAAAACCACCCTTACCGAAAAGCTGCTGCTGTTTGGTGGTGCCATACAGGTGGCGGGCGCCGTAAAGAGCAACAAGATAAAGAAACACGCTACCAGCGACTTTATGGAGATAGAACGGCAGAGAGGTATCTCTGTGGCTACGTCTGTAATGAGCTTTGAATACAAAAACATCCTCATCAACCTGCTGGATACGCCGGGTCACAAAGACTTTGCCGAGGATACCTACCGTACCCTAACTGCCGTAGACAGCGTAATACTGGTAATTGACAGCGTGAATGGTGTGGAAGAGCAGACCCGCAAACTGGTAGAAGTGTGCCGTATGCGCGATACGCCCATCATTGTTTTCGTTAACAAACTGGACCGGGATGGTAAGTTCCCCTTCGACCTGCTTGATGAAATAGAAAAAGAACTGAAACTCTCCCTGCATCCCCTTTCCTGGCCTATAAATATGGGTAAGGAATTTAAGGGAGTTTATAATCTGCATGACAGCAGCCTGAACCTGTTTACTGCCAGCCAGAAATCGACAGAGGAAAACACGGTACCTATTAAAGACCTGAGCGATAAACTGCTGGATGATAAAGTCGGTGAAAGAGATGCGAACCAACTGCGTGAAGACGTGGAACTACTGCAGGGTGTTTATGGCGAACTTGATAAGCAAAGCTACCTTGATGGCAAAGTAGCTCCGGTTTTCTTTGGCAGTGCTGTAAATAACTTTGGTGTAAAAGAACTGCTGGATACGTTCATCGGCGTAGCTCCTCAGCCGCAGGGCCGCGATACCGACAAGCGCCACGTAGCCCCTGATGAAGATAAATTCACCGGCTTTATATTTAAGATACATGCCAACCTCGATCCTCGCCACCGCGACCGTATAGCGTTCCTGCGTGTATGTTCGGGCAGGTTTGCGCGCAACACTTCTTACAAACACACAAGGCTATCGAAGGACGTGAGGTTCTCCAACCCATATTCATTTATGGCCCGTGAGAAAGACGTGATCGAAGAAGCCTATCCCGGCGACGTAGTGGGCCTGTTTGATACCGGAACATTTAAGATAGGTGATACACTTACAGAGGGCGAGGTAATGCAGTTCACGGGTATACCAACATTCTCTCCAGAGATATTTAAAGAGTTGGTGAATAAAGACCCGATGAAGACTAAGCAGCTGGAAAAAGGCGTGAGCCAGCTAACCGATGAGGGCGTAGCACAGCTATTCACTCAGCATGGCGGCAACCGCAAGATCATTGGTTGTGTGGGTGAACTACAATTTGAAGTGATACAATACCGTCTGCTACAGGAGTATGGAGCTGCGTGTGCTTTTATGCCGCTGAGCTTCTACAAAGCCTGCTGGATAACGGGAGATAAAAAAGCCATAGAAGATTTTGCGCGTTTCAAGCAGAGTAACATAATGGAGGATAAAGACGGTAACCTTGTGTACCTGGCTCAGAGCGAATGGTTCCTGAATACAGAGCGCCAAAACAATCCGAAGATAGAATTCCACTTTACCAGCGAGTTTAAGACTGCTATGAAGTAGTGAGTTGATTATATCATAAAATCGAGGATACGGGTATAATATTTTGATTAGCTTTACATTTCACATAAAAATTCGCTTTATGAGAATTGTAAAATATCCAATGACCGCGGGCATACTATACAGTGTACTGATGCTGCTGGCATCCTGTGCCGGCAATACCACGGATACCCCCGCTGAAAAGAAAACCATAACAACGGATTCTACTCCTAAACCCAGGTGGAATGACCCGCAAAGAGGTAAAATATTCAGTAAGGAAAATTATGTGCAGATACCACTCACTGCATACGAGAACCATATTTTCGGTGCGGTGAAGTCGGTTACATACAATGAATACAAGGTATCTGATAAGGGAGAAAAATCACTGGAGGACAGCGGCTATAACGTATATGATAAAGCCGGCCACCTGACAGACCAGAATGAGTATGGCAAGGATGGCAAAGCTAAATGGAATTGCATCTATAAATATGATAACCAGAACAGGGCTACCCTGTGGAGTATTAAAGTGTATGGGTCAAAGATGAATTCGGAGGTAACTTTTAAATACGACGATAAAGGGCGGAAGATAGAGCAGAATGAGGCGGCAGCAAAAAAAGAAGAATCAAGAAGGCTGGTATATAAATATGATGATAAGGGCAACAAAATTGAGGAAGAAGAATATTACGGTGATAAAAAAGCCCCTTGGTTAACCACTTATAAATATGACAGAACGGGCAACCAGATTGAATATGCACACAAGGATGAAACAGGAAGGATTTTATCTAAAATGACACAGGTATACGACAGCCTTGGCAATAAAGCAGGAGGTGCCTATTATACTTCTGACACCGTTATCAGTGGAAAATGGGTGGCAAAGAATGATAACCTGGGCCGCATGATTGAAGGCGTTTATTTTAAAAAGGATGGGAGCCTGCAATCAAAAAGGCAAATCAAATACGATGAGTGGGATAATATAACCGAAATCATTAGTTATAAGGCCGATGGCAGCATTGATACTGCAGGTTGGAATGCCTACGTAGAATACGAATATGACAGCAAGGGCAATGCTATAAAAGAAACAGGCTACAAACTGAAAGGGGGTAAAAAGATAATGACCGACCTTGCTGAAAGAAAATTCGAATATTATTAATCCTTCACAAACTGCAGCACCCGTACTCCCCTTTCTGAAACTACCTTTACCAGATAAGTTCCGGCAGGTGCATTTTCACCGAGGTTGATCTCTTTATTAAATGCGCCGTTAACCAGCACTGCATTTTCATTTAGCACTGTGCGTCCGGCAACATCAGTTACAATTATCTGCACATTACCCATTGCATTGCCAGATGTGCCGTTCACTGTAAAGTTTCCTTTATTTGGGTTTGGATAGGCATTCAGATGTTCATTGTTCACCGGCGCATTGTTTGCCGACAAGGAAACCATGATCGTATCTGCTACCGTGAATTTGGCAATAAATCCCTGCAGGTAAAAAGTGCCCCCGGCGCTATGAGACAAAAAGCTTCCGGGTGTAGCAATGTGGTCGGGGCTGGTTGTTTGTCCACACAGGTAAACTGCCTTGCCATCGAATGTGCAACCCCTGCCCAGGTCTTCGCCCGTCCCACCAAAATAAGTGCTCCACCATATTGTTCCCAGCGGACTGAACTTAGCAAAAAACGCATCCTGAGCACCGCCACCAAACGTGGTTTGCCATGCTCCCGCAGTTGCTATACCGGTTGTACTGTTGGTGTAACCGTTAATCAAAACGTTGCCAAAACCATCAGCCGATATTCTGCTCAAGTCTGTATTTTCATCACCAGATCCGCCAAAATAGGTACCCCAAAGCCGGGTGCCCAATTCAGGATTAATGGCAATCAGAAACGCATCTGCCACACCGCCTCTTGTAGGTTGATAACAACCGGGGGTTGCTATTCCCGTATCGCTGTTCGTAGACCCGATCAAATACAAGACACCTGCATCGTTGGTCAATCCGCCCACCGACTCGGGGTCTACACCACCGAAATAGGAACCCCAGATCATAGAACCATCAGGATTAAACCGCATGGCAAAAGCATCAGTGCCCCCGGCAAGGTTCATCTGATGCGCTCCGAGTGTGCCAATTCCGGTAGTGCTGGAAGTAAAACCTGCAACATATACCTGATAGCCTGCCGCTGAAACAACGCCATTGAAATCATCACTGTTACCACCGAAATAAGTACCCCATTGCCTTACTCCCAGTGTATCATATTCTATCAGAAAGTCGTCGTGCCCTCCTCCGTGAACAGCTCTGAATGAGCCAACGGTAGCTATATTGTTATAAGAATCAGCACTGCCTGAAATATACACATGCCCAAGCGCATCACAAGCAATTCCCTGCGGATAATCTGTACTGAATCCACCTGCGTAGGTGCCCCAAATTCTGGTACCCGCAGGTGTAAACCTGCATAAAAATGCGTCCCACCCTCCGCCATTGGCTGGTTGCTGTGAGCCAGGCGTAGACATAGCGCTTGCACTGTTGGTAGTACCTAACATAAACAGATTCCCATGCATGTCCAAAGTGCATCCGTTTGCCCAGTCGCCTCCGTTACCGCCATAGTAGGTACCCCATACCCTGTTTCCTGAAGTATCAAATTTGATAAGGAATGCGTCGCAGTTGCCGCCATAAACATCCTGATGCGCACCAACCGTAGCCACATTGGCGGTAGTAGGCGCATAAGTAAGTCCGCAGGAATATATGTTGCCAGCAACATCGCTTGCCATGTTGTACTGCGATGTATTGTTGGAATCCGGACCATAATATGTACTCCACTCCAGTGTGGGATCGATGATCATTGCTCCGCCTTTGCTTACTTTATAGCTAAGTAGATTACCATTGAGTTGAAATGAAGACGAAACCGAACCAGTACCGGCTGTAATACAAACCGGAGCCTGTTCGTGAATAGTTCCCATAGGAGTTGAAGCAGTGATACTACCATCTGAATTGATCTTCAGGCTGGTTTGCCCGGTATAACGCAGCTTGATCTTAGAAGCGTCGCCCCCCTGCTTTATTACAAATTCATGTTCCAGTTGGTCACCTTTCAAATAAATCACCCAGTCTATATTTTCATAGACATTTTTGTAGGTTATTTTCCCAAAAGTATTGGCACGGATGCCGTCTTCGGGTCCGTTGTCCAGGTAATAATTTTCATAATAGGCTTTCACATCAGCTATTTCGTAGGGTGCATTTATATTAGCACCAACCAGTTCCACGTCCATGCGGTAGGTTGACACCGTAACCATAGGTTCTTTGCTTTCCACATAATCCTTGTGGGCCACGTATTCCCTCATCAGCCGTGCTGGTAAATCCTTTTCTCTGAATTCGTTTTTATAAAACTGATAATGTAGCTGTCCGTTGCCGGCAAACAGGTTCATTCCAGGAGTTTGCATAGCAAACTGAATATCCGCTCTCACAGAAGAATGCTGATCTTTTATCTGCCCTCTGTTCTCAATAAAATACAGTCCACCCTTTTGTCCCCCATTGTTTGATTTAGCAATGGAAAAAGATGCGGGTATCAAAAAAACAACTGTAAGTATGATGTTGAATATTCTATTCATTTTGAATTCGTGTTGCTACTGCCAGGCAGCGTTAAGTATGGAAAAGGTAAATATAAGCCACTTTGGCCTATCTTTTTGATAAAATATTGAAAACCGCCACTTTATCAACAGGCAATTAATAATACTATCAGAATTCTCTATAAACGGGACAGTCATTTTGCCATTCAAATAACTACTTTTACAACTAACTTAATTACAGTTTCAAATGCACGTCAGGAGGGTTTTATTTACAATACTTTTAATCAGTTCAGGTTGTTGCGCATACGGCCAGCAAGTACGTTCAGCTAATTCCGAGAAAATATATCACAAGGTAGCCCGCCTCAGGCATCTCACAAACGTGCTCTATGTAGCTGCCCACCCCGACGACGAGAATACCCGCCTGCTGGCCTGGCTGGTAAACGATAAAAATATCCGTACTGCTTACCTCTCGCTTACGCGGGGCGATGGTGGCCAGAACATTCTTGGTAGTGAACAGGGCGAGGCACTTGGTCTGATACGTACGCACGAGCTGATTGAAGCCCGCCGTATGGACGGTGCCGAACAATACTTTTCACGGGCAATCGACTTTGGCTTTTCAAAGACCTACCAGGAAACTTTCAAACACTGGCCTGATTATCTCTTGACTTATGACGCAGTTTGGGTAATGCGTAAATTCAGACCGGATGTGGTTATCTGCCGCTTTCCCCCAAATACTCAGGCTGGGCATGGCCAACATGCTGCGTCAGCAATCATAGCTGCTAAAGCATTTAAAGCAACCGGCGATAAAATGCAGTACACCGAGCAACTAAAGTATTTCCCCGCATGGCAGCCTAAACGCCTGTTGTGGAACACCTACAAATTCGGCGACCGCAATACCACATCGGAAGACCAGTTCAAACTACCGGTTGGTGAGTACCTGCCAACTCTGGGAATGGGCTGTGGCGAACTGGCCGGACAAAGCCGCAGTATACACAAAAGCCAGGGAGCAGGCACGCCCAGCGTTCCGGGTATGCAGCTTGAGTATTTTAAACTCACAGACGGAGACAGCCTTTCTACTTCATTGTTCGATGGTATAGACATCACATGGAACCGTGTAGATCGTGCGGATATTGGTGCCGATCTAAAAAAGATCGAGGATCATTTTGACTTCCTTCACCCGGATGCGAGTATTGATGCACTCCTGGCCGTACGTAAGAAAATTGAAACAGTTACCGATGCATACTGGCGCACCACGAAGCTGCAGGAACTAGACGAAGTACTGTTGGATTGTTCCGGCTTTATGGCTGAGCTTTATACCAAACAACCTCAGGCTGTTTGTGGTGCCACCTTGCCTTTTACGCTGCATGTTATTGCCCGCTCACATACCGCAGTGATGCTCAACAGCATCAACTGGAGTAATAGTGATAGCACTACCCACCTTCGTATTTCATTTGACACTTTGCTGACTTTTGAACACAAGATCGGCATCCCCACAAACGAAACTTTCACACAACCATACTGGCTTTCGGCACCACACGCAATGGGCGATATGTACAGTATACCGCACGACACATTGCTGGGTCTTCCGGAGACACCTAATAATCTCAATGCCTCACTCAACATAAGCATGGGCGGTGTTTCTATGAATATAAAAGTGCCGTTGTCGTTCAAAAAAACAGACCCGGTAAAAGGCGATGTGGTAGAGCAGTTAAGGATAGTTCCCGATGCGTCTGTTACATTCAATAATGCCCTGCTCATCACTGCCCCCGATGGTTCGGTGCAGGCTGAAGTGCGCATTCACACATTCAAAGAATTGAAAGACGCAACCCTTACTGTTTCGGGTAAAACTGATGTTGCCGTGATCAAAGGTCTTAACCTTTCTAACGGTACCGATACTATTATTCCTGTTTTGATACCAGTCGCTGCAGTAACAAAACAAAGCAATACTGATTTTTACCTGAGCGCGGAACTCGCGGCAGGCGGCAAAACATACAACCAATCGCAGCACCTGATCCAATACAACCATCTGCCTACATTGCAGTACTTTACTCAACCTTATGCCAAAGTGCTGCGCAATACCTGGAAATGCACCGTTAAACGCATAGGGTTCATTGATGGAGCCGGCGACTTTATGCCATCTTTCCTCAGGCAAGCTGGTCTGGATGTAGATGTACTTAAAGAAAGTGATCTTACCAGCGCCGCAAAGCTAAAAAAATATGATGCTATCGTAACTGGTATACGTGCCGTGAACGTGGAGAAACGCATGTCTTACTGGTTGCCTGTACTGATGCAGTATGTAGAAAACGGCGGCACCCTACTGATGCAGTACAATACTCAGCAGGAGCTTGCTACTACAAAACTGGGGCCTTACCCGTTCACACTTACCAGCGACCGTGTGACTGAAGAGGACGCCAAAATTGACTTCATTGACTCCAACGCCAGAATTTTGAGATACCCCAACAAGATCACACAGTCCGACTTCACCGGCTGGGTGCAGGAGAGGGGTTTATATTTTACATCCAAGTGGGACGAACATTACAAGCCTCTATTCTCTATGCACGACGAGGGCGAACAGCCACTTCAGGGCGGCACGCTGCACTGTAAGTATGGTAAGGGCAACTACATTTATGCACCGTTGTCATTCTCACGTCAATTGCCTGCAGGCAATAAAGGAGCCATACGGCTGCTGATGAATATGCTGAGCGTAGGGAAATAAACCAGTAGTTGACAGAAGCGCCATTAAAAAACCCACAACCGCAATAAGTTACGATTGTGGGTCTGTAATGCACGAAGGCGAAATTCTCTATGCCGGCATATGAGAAATAATCAGTGATGCAACTATCATTGATAAAAGATGGTAGACGGTATTAATGAAGAACAGTGTCCATGATTTACGCTCCCAGGTAACGGTATTTATATCCATGGGTACGTAAAAACCTAACCAGGTAAAAATGCCTGCCATCATTCCGTTGGCCAACGTCGACATCGTTTTCATTTCGGGTACGAAAGCCCATGCAGCCATATTATGAGCCAACACCCAGGCAGTTAGAAAATTACCGATGATCATAAACGACATACCTTTTATCATCTCTGAAGCCTTCGGTTTTTGGGTCATGTCCATTCCCATTTCACGCCCCCAAACCTTGCCAAACAAAGGTGTGTACCAGAGAAATCCTAAAATAAAATTTGCTACAACTGCAATAAGAATTGCGACGATGTTAATGTGAATTGAACCTTCCATAATAGTGTAGTTTGTTTGTTTAGTTAAAAAACGAATAGTAAATCAGCGTTTGTTTTTAAGACGCAGACTTGGTAATAAAAATAGTAATTTTTATTTTAGTTGCAAATAACTTATATGATTTATCTATACGCATCAAAAGCAAACAGCAATTGGAAATAGGCCTCTGGGGCAAAACACTTAACGCTATTTTGTTGCCAGAATAGCCAACTGGCTTTATTTGGAAAAAAGCTACCAATCCTTGTTTTTTTGTTGCAAAAAATCTTACTTTTGCGCCCCAATCGGAGGTAGAAACCACCTTTATTGGTCTTAATTTCAAAATTTTATTTACTATTTTTGAGTTGAGAAAAGATTACCGTATAGTGCGATGGTGCAACGTTTTCATCACAGACTCAGTCTGATATGAAAACAGGAAATGAAATAAAATGATTACCGAATAGTGCGATGGTGTAACGGTAGCATCACAGACTCTGACTCTGTTTGTCTAGGTTCGAATCCTAGTCGCACTACACTGAAATAGCCACAAGCAATTGTAAATCAATCGTTTGTGGTTTTTTGTTGCTCCTTAGGGGATGGAATAGGGGACGGTTTGCTGTTAGTGCAATTATTTCAAGTGTTGTCGGATCAAGTTGGATTGGAGGTAATGTATGAACCTGATGAGGAACGTCAATGCCGAGCTATATTGGAAGCAAATGACAATGTTTCTGTGACTGATGGCAACCGGGAACTAGTTAAAGCAGTAGGTGAAAAAATACAGTCAATCCATTAATAACAAAGCAAGAAGCATAGGCCTCTTGCTATTTTTTTTAGTCAATAAAATCAATAGTTTATTTCTTAGCAATCTTTGCCGCAAAATCTTTACCAGTTTTAAACTTAGGCACCTTACGGGCTTTAATTTTAATAGTTGCTCCTGTTTGTGGATTCCGGCCATTCCTTGCAGCTCTGGCAGTTACTGAGAAAGTACCAAATCCAACTAGGGTAACTTTATCCCCTTTTTTGAGTGCACCAGTTACGCTTGATGTAAAAGAATCTACAGCTGCATTTGCCTGCACCTTAGTCATACCAGCATCTTTGGCAATCTTTTCAATTAATTCGGCTTTGTTCATTAGTTGTCTGTTTAAGTGTTGAAATTATAGCTTGTGGTTATTGAACCTAAAAATAGTATTGTTATCGTTATTTCCAGATATACCTCAATAAGGCGGTTCATTACCTTCATCTCATCAGCAGGTACCTGGGGTGTATTACCGGTTTCCATAAAGAACTTTAAATTTATAAAGAACCCACCAGACATTTAAAAAAATCGGTGAAATCATTTGATATATGAAAAAGAAATCAATAAATTTAATTACAACGTTTGGTTGAAAATTGGGTAGTATTACACGGTCTAAACCTTTGCGGCTGTTGATGCCTGTTACATCTTTAAAATTGCAGACCTCATTGCTCAGGAAGATGTTATCGTTGCGAAGGTTGTTGAGGTCGGTAAGCAATGTAGCGTTGCTTGTTGCCAGTCTGTTTTGTCCTCCATTGTTCATATATCTAGCTGTTTTTGATTACCGATTTTGCATGGCTAACCTACGGTTATAGCAACACATGGCGGAATCAAAACAGCTAAATTTTAGCTATCGACATGTTAAAGTCTGGCAATAAAAAAGCAGCTATTCAGAATAGGCAATTTGAACTATTATTTCATTTTCCCGGCCTATTATATCCCAGGGTGCATTATAGCCAAGATAGCTATATCCGCTAAGGTTTTTTAAACCCAGTTTTTCTATGGTAGATTTCAACTCGTCAATTTTTGTGTGGATCTTATGTTCATTAGCGAAACCTCCAAATTTCAAAACAGCATAGTAGCCTTCTTGCGAATAATGTAGGCTTATATCGTTATCATTTGGCTGGGGTAATTTATTGATGTCGTATTGAGATGGCATAACAAAGCTCATAGTGTTGCCTGCCGAATCCCTTTCCATATGAACTGGAGCAGTCATCGATATTTTCTCTGAAGTTTTATTTCCACCAAAAATATAGCCAGCAAGCGTTCTAAAATGACTATTGCTATTACCTCGGTATGTATCACCCTTAGATGTGACGGTGGCCATGATGGCTTTGGGATAAAAGCGAATCTCAATACCATACATTGTTTTGACTAATCGGTATTTCTGGCGTTCAACTTTTTTATTGGCAGCATAGGTAATAGCCGAGTAAGCTAACGCAAGCATAATAATAACGATCGAGATAATCCGTATTGTAGTCATAAGATCAAATTACACAGCAAAGGT
>CAIKOJ010000125.1 GCA_903829015.1 uncultured Bacteroidota bacterium | reverse complement strand
GCTTAGCTACACCATCTGCAATAGCCTGTACAGCCTTAGCTTCGCTAAGAATAGCAGCCATTTTGTTGCCTTTGCCGTCATTGCCGTTTGCTATATAACCACCGCGAGAAGTCTTGGTAATTACTGCATCATGCATTGGTACGTTTTTTTCTTTAGTCTTAAGACAATATGCCTTTATCATTTTTGAAGTATCCATAAGAACAATTTTTAGAAGTTAGTATGCGTTTAATTATGCACAAACTACGACTTTTTTGGTAAATAGTAATATATAAGTCAGAATCTACCCCATTACATTTCTAAAAAACTTAATAAATATATTGAATTTGTGTTTATATTTCAAATTAAGCCTCATAACTTCCTCAGGTCGCTATTAAATTCTCAAGGAATAATGTCATAAATTCATGCGGTGCAACTGATTGTAATTACCCCTGATAAGCCTGCAGACAAAGAGCATGCAATCGTAAACGAATTATTTAAATGTGGTCTAGACAGACTACATCTGCGAAAACCATCGTTTGATCGAGACGCATACATAAACTACATCAGCAATATTATTCCAGAATTCCACGACCGGATTGTAGTCAGCGGATGCTTCGAACTCTATCACGAACTTAAACTAGGTGGAGTGCACTTAAATTCACATTTCAGAGTATCACCTTCAGTTTGGAAGATAGTAAGTGATATTCCCGGCAATGCTATTTCAACGTCATTCCATTCCTGGACAGAGGTCATTGAAAATACATTTCCATACAATTACGTCTTCATCAGTCCGGTATTCGATAGCATTTCAAAGATTGGTTATAATGCCGCTATAGACCTTAATGCGGTTAACGAAACGCGACAGGCTTGCATGGTTAACAGAAACTACTGTCCGGCAATAATAGGCCTAGGTGGCGTTGGAATGAATGAACTTCCCATATTGAAAAAGACAGGCTTCGACGGAGCTGCCATGTTGGGCTCTATTTGGCAAGCTAAAGACCCGGTTGCGGAAATGATTAAAGTGCTGAAACTGGTTAATACACTTTAATATCGCTGATGCCATTCTTAAGGTTATACACCTTCTGATAGCCCTTCTCTATCAGCATTTTCGCTGCATGTCTGCTGCGCACACCAGATGAGCAGTAAAGCAATACTGAAGCTTGCTTGTCAATCTTATCCAAACCTGTTTCAAATCCTGACAGTGGGATATTGACCCCACCTATGTTCCCTATCTCGTGCTCTTCAAATTCTCTTACGTCAACAACCTGAGCACCTGCCATACTTTTGGCCATCTCCCGGAACTGATCGTAATCGACATCAATATAGGCGGCTTTGCAGCTGAAATTCGAGCCCCTCAGTGCCGTTATCTTTCTGTTTGCCTCATTCAACTTAAAACCAAATGAGTGCATGTTCATCGTGAGTGTATCTATCACCAGTAAGCGACCAGTTAGCACCTCACCAATGCCGGTTATTACTTTAATTACTTCATTGGCCTGTATAGCACCCACTATACCCGGCAAAGCTGCCACTACACCTATGTCGGCACAATTTGGCGACTCACCCTCGCCCGGCATATCCGGAAAAACACATCGGTAGGTTGGTCCGCCCTTGTAATTAAACACCGATACGTGCCCTTCAAACCTGTATATCGCTCCAAAAACCATTGGTTTATCCAGCATAACGCAAGCATCATTCACAAGGTATCTGGTATCAAAGTTGTCCGATCCATCTACTACAACATCATATTCCTTAATTATACCCAGGGCATTTGATGCATCTATGAAAACCGGGTGCAGCTTAAATTGAACATGAGGATTCAGCAACTGTAACTTTTTCACAGCCACATCTGATTTTCGCTCCCCTATCTCCTGCTCACTGTACAGTACCTGCCTTTGTAGATTCGACAATTGAATTACATCTCCATCTGCAATACCTATACTACCAACTCCAGCAGCCGTAAGATATTGAAGGATTGGGCATCCAAGACCACCGGCACCTATCACCAACACCTTAGCCTGCTTCAATCGTAGCTGCCCTTCCACCCCTATTTCGGGCAGTATGATTTGCTTACTATACCGGTTCTTTTCAGTCTGCGTAAGCATACTACAATTGTTGTGTTGTGGTAAATTGTTCCCAGTCTTTCCAGACTGCTTTATATCCCTGCCGCTCAATCATTCCTTTTACCTGCTCCACTGTTCGGCTATCGTCAATTTCAAACTGTTCGAGCGACTCAGGTTCTACTGCATAGCCACCGGGATTTGTCTTGGAGCCGGCACTAATAGTTGTGGCACCTAATTTAATGATGTGATCTCTGAACACTTCGTTTTCACGTGTGGATATGGACAATTCAATTTCCTCATTAAATATCCTCCATGCGCAGATCAACTGTACCAATTCCCTGTCACTGATCACCGACTTCGGCTCAATAAGCCCCGATGCCGGCCGTAGCCTCGGAAACGAAACACTATATTTCGTCTTCCAGTAATTTCGTTCGAGGTAATTTACATGAAGTGCCGTAAAGAAATTGTCGGCCCTCCAATCCTCCAAGCCTATTAGCACACCTAAGCCTATCTTGTGTATACCGGCCTTGCCAAGCCTGTCTGGTGTATCCAGTCTATAGTCAAAGTTCGACTTCTTACCTTTCAAATGGTAGAGCTTGTAATTCTCTTTGTGATACGTTTCCTGGTATACCAATACGGCATACAAACCTTCGGCCATCAACTGACTGTACTCATCTTCCTCAAGGGGCTGTACTTCAATGGAAATATTGGCAAAATGCAGTCTTAATAATCTAACAGCATTAATAAGATAATCTACTCCCACAGTTTTGTTCGCCTCTCCAGTTACCAACAGCACATGTTCGAAACCCTGACTTTTCAAATACTCCGCCTCCTGCAGTATTTCGATAGCAGAAAGGGTCTTGCGCTTAATCTTATTGTCCAGACTAAATCCGCAATAGTTACAAATATTCTGACACTCATTCGATAAATAAAGAGGTGCATACAGCTGTATTGTTTTGCCAAATCTCTTTTGAGTGATACTATTGCTCTTTTGAGCCATTTGTTCAAGAAAAGGGGCTGCGGCCGGCGATATAAGTGCTTTAAAATCCTCAATATCACAACGACGTTTGCCCAAAGCACGCAAAACATCTGCCTCACTTTTTGAGTAGATGCTGCTCAGCACTTCGTCCCAATTATACTTATCAAACTCCTCTTTAAACATACACGAATTAATTTAAGAATTCAGTCAACGGGCTGCTGCTTTCAGCATACGACTTCACACTTCCCAACTTCGCGTTAAAGGCCATCCGCCCTGCCTCTACTGCCATTTTAAATGCTGTTGCAATACTTACAGGATCACCTGCCACCGCTATAGCAGTATTCACCAATACAGCCGATGCCCCGATTTCCATTGCCGCAGCAGCATGGCTAGGTGCACCAATACCCGCATCTACTATCACAGGCACTTTGCTTTGCTCGATTATGATCTGCAAGAATTCAAGCGTCTTTAAACCCATATTACTGCCTATTGGGGAACCAAGGGGCATCACAGCTGCAACACCAACCGATTCCAATCGTTTGCACAACACAGGATCTGCGTGTATATAAGGCAGTACAATGAATCCCTCCTTCACCAATATCTCAGCCGCCTTTAGTGTTTCTATCGGATCGGGCATCAGATATTTAGGGTCGGGATGTATTTCCAGTTTTAACCAGTTTGTCTGCAGTGCCTCTCTTGCCAGCCTGGCCGCAAACACAGCTTCCTCTGCATTCCTCACCCCTGAAGTATTTGGCAGCAGACCTATGTGCGGATGATTGAGATAAGCAAGTATGTCATCTTCCTCACCATCCAGATTTACACGCTTCAATGCTACAGTAACCAACTCAGAACCAGAAGCCAAAAGCGCCTGCTCCATTAGTTTGTGATTACCAAACTTCCCCGTGCCTGTAAACAATCTGGAATTAAATACCTTACCCGCTATGATCAAAGGATCATTCATACAATTTGAAGTTATAATCTGAAATAATATTTTTAAAAGCACGTACCGCCGAACCAATGTCTTTAGCACCGGATATAGCACCCGAAACTGCAACTCCATGCAAACCGGTTTCGAGCAGTTGCTCAACGTCGTTATACGTAACGCCGCCAATCCCTACAATAGGTGGCGTATTCAATCCTCTCTGTTTCAATTGACCGAAAATCTGCTCGTACCCTTCGATACCCAGAATTGGGCTCAGTTGCTTTTTTGTTTGTGTGAACCGGAAAGGCCCAAGACCGATGTAGTCGATAGGCTTACCCGCAAGGCAAGCGACATCTTCAAACGAATTGGCTGTACTGCCGATAATATAATTTGTTCCCAACTGCTGCCTTGCCGTTTCAGAAGCCATATCTCCTTTCCCTAAATGCACACCATCTGCCTGAATGTTGTATGCCAACGAAACATGATCGTTGATAATGAATACTGCATTGTATTGTTTGCAAATCGCCTGCACCTCAATAGCTCGGCTTTTAAGCTCATCATAAGGCGTATCCTTCAGCCGCAGCTGTATCCAGTCTGCACCAGCCATACACGCCTGTTCGGCATTTGCGGCACTGGTTGTGATAAACTGGAGTCTGCTAATACGCTTCATTTTGTATCATTTGATGGTAGCCAAGCAACGTATCATTGCTGGCAAGAAATTTATAAGTATAGCCGTTTGCCAGCTCAGCAGCATCGGGCAACGAACGCCCCAGCGCCAGTTGCGCAGTAAGTGCCGCAGACAATACACACCCACTTCCATGCTTTGTGCCATTGGGCAACCTGTCGTTTGGAAACGCATAGGTATGGTCGCTTACAAACAGTAGATCAGTAATAATACCATCCTCGCCGTGACCTCCCTTCAAATAAATGTTCAACTGTTCGCTCGCCACTTCCAGCTTGTTGTTCAAATTGTCAGCGCCAAATATCTGTATTGCCTCAGGTATGTTCGGAGTAATGCAGTAGACCGACTCGATTAAACTTTGCGGCAATTCAACACTCGGCTCATGAAACACAAATCCGGCACTGGCTTTCAGTATCGGATCCCACACAATCACAGGCTCAGCAATCTTGCTTCTCAGATACCGAACAATTTCCTGCAGCACACCCATACTTTCGATCAGCCCGATCTTAAAATGCTGAATCTCAAATTTCCGGAGCAATACCTCCAGCTGCCTGATGATCTTTTCTGCACCAACCCACTCTACCCCATCAAACTCTGTATCGTTCTGAAAAGTGAGTGCTGAGACAACGCCCATTCCGTATACACCATTTTGCTCAAAAGCCTTGATATCGGCAAGCACTCCCGCACCAGCCGAAGGATCAAAACCTGCAATAGAAAGTGTAACCAGCTTCTTCATTTAGCTATAAATTTCAGCTCCTGCTTCCAAAAACTCTTTCGATTTCTCGTCCATGCTCTTCTTCAGTTCTTCTTCTTTCTTCGAGTATTCACGTATATCCTGTGTGATCTTCATAGAGCAGAAATGCGGACCGCACATAGAGCAGAAGTGAGCGATCTTCGCCCCCTCGGCTGGTAGTGTTTCATCATGAAACTCCCTGGCCGTGTCCGGATCCAAAGAGAGATTGAACTGATCTTCCCACCTGAATTCGAATCTGGCTTTGCTCAAAGCATTATCCCTGTACTGCACTCCCGGATGCCCCTTGGCAAGATCGGCAGCATGTGCAGCAATCTTATAGGCTATTACGCCATCCTTTACATCTTTCCTATCCGGCAATCCGAGATGCTCTTTAGGTGTTACATAACACAGCATAGCGGTACCATACCACCCTATCATAGCTGCACCAATAGCCGATGTAATATGATCGTATCCCGGTGCAATATCAGTAGTTAGTGGTCCTAACGTATAAAAAGGCGCTTCGTCGCAATGAGCCAACTGCTTATCCATGTTCTCCTTGATCATGTGCATAGGCACGTGTCCCGGACCTTCTATCATTACCTGAATATCATGCTTCCATGCAATCTTGGTAAGCTCACCCAGCGTTTCCAGTTCGGCAAACTGAGCAGCATCATTTGCATCAGCTATCGATCCTGGACGCAGACCATCGCCCAGCGAGAAGCTTACATCGTACGCTTTCATTATCTCGCATATCTCTTCAAAATGCGTGTACAGGAAATTCTCTTTATGGTGCGACAAACACCATTTAGCCATAATACTGCCCCCTCTCGACACAATACCGGTTACCCTTTTTGCCGTAAGCGGAATATAACGCAGCAGCACACCTGCATGTATAGTGAAGTAGTCTACACCCTGCTCAGCCTGCTCTATCAGTGTATCCCTGAAAATTTCCCACGTAAGGTCTTCTGCCTTGCCATTCACTTTTTCAAGTGCCTGGTATATAGGCACAGTACCCACCGGTACCGGGCAGTTCCTGATGATCCACTCACGGGTCTCGTGAATGTTCTTACCGGTCGAGAGATCCATCAATGTATCACCACCCCAACGGCAGCTCCATACTGCTTTTTCTACTTCCTCGTCAATACTCGATGTTACCGCCGAATTACCGATGTTGGTATTGATCTTCACCAGAAAATTTCTGCCAATGATCATCGGCTCACTTTCGGGGTGATTGATATTCGCTGGTATGATAGCCCTGCCTCTGGCAATTTCATCTCTTACAAATTCAGGTGTTATTTTCTTCAACGGTATGCTTGCACCAAAGCTGTTGCCGGGGTGCTGATTCCACTCCTCGCTGTTGGTCATGAGTTCATCAATCCGCTGATTCTCCCTTATCGCCACATACTCCATCTCAGCGGTAATAATACCTTTCTTAGCATAGTGCATCTGCGACACATTTGCTCCCTCCTTTGCACGGTAGGGCATGGTTATGTGCTCAAACCTGAGCGCGTCCAGAGCCTTATCTTCCAGTCTTTCGTTACTGTATTCTGCAGTGAAGCTGTCCAGCTTTTCAACATCGTTCCGGTCCTGTATCCATTGCTCACGCAGGCGCGGCAGGCCTTTGGTAATGTCTATTTCAACCGACGGATCAGTGTATGGCCCGCTGGTGTCGTAAACAGTTACTGATGGGTTAGGGATCAACTCTTCTATCCCAAACGAACTTGTGCGCGTTGGACTCACCTGAATCTCTCTCATGGCAACACTGATATTGTGCAGCTGCCCCGGCACAAATATCTTCTTTGAGCCCGGCAGAGTGCCTGTTGTAATCTTTCCTGCTGTAGGAGCCGTATCTTTTTTCATGAGTATATTTTTTGAAGCTTTGTCTTTCTAAAAATGATAATTTTATTTCCTGCACGCCACTCAACCACCCTGCGCCGCCTTGATGAGTGTGATTCTACACTCAGGCTGCAGCCGGTATTGTTCCCACTCAGCTTTTGGCACCACCTGATTGTCTACCGCCACTGCTACACCCTTTTGCACACCCGGCTGAAGAACTTCCAGCAACTGGGTTACGGTAGTCTCTTCGTTCACTGCGTGTGGTTTGTTGTTCACATAAATATTCATGCAACAAATGTTGTTAGTGTAAAAAGTAACTTTAAGGGAAGCAATCAAAAATTCTGAATCGCAACTTTTTCCTTTCGCAGGCATTATCCTGATCCGGTACAAAGGGTATGATCTCAGCCTGGTATTTTCGGCACCCCTAAAGTATAACCAAAAGTAAGGTTTATTATTCAATTGGTGGCCAGACAAACCTTCCACCACATTTCATATTTAAAATACACAACAACTATTATTAAGCTTGCGAACAATAAATATTTACAAACTGAGCAAGAAAAATTTTGCAGTAACGATAAACTGTTTATTTTTGCACTCCCGAAATCAATTCAACGTAAGTTGATTAGACGAAAGGTTGAATCCTCCTTAGCTCAGTTGGTTAGAGCACATGACTGTTAATCATGGGGTCCCCCGTTCAAGTCGGGGAGGGGGAGCAAGACAGATAAGGGTTTCAGCGGTTTTTCCTCTGGAACCCTTTTTAATTTGCACGATTTTTGCACGATTTCTCGTTTATTATTTCTACCCGTTGAATGGATAAAGGGTAATACTTCCATCCTGATAGATAAAGAATGCAATAGTTTAGGCTTGTGCTGACCTCTGCCATGCTATACTTTATCTATAAGGATGCGGCAAAATAAGAGAAAGTTGAGGATTGTTATCCTGCACCTGTTTGCGGCAGTATATCTGTAGCTGGTTTATTATGCATAGGGCATTTTTTAGATTTTACGTATTATATTTGTTAGTATTAAATCTCTAGGTAATGAAAAGTATACTAATTCTATTTGTATTTTTTATCAACAGCTCTTTTGTTTACTCACAGGAAATTGAGATGTCAGTTGAAACATTAGAACATCTGGTTGCAATGAACTCCTCACAATACGAAGACTGGGCCTTAAGAAATAACTATGAATTCGATAAAATTGATCGCAAATATGAATTTTTCGATATAATTTATTACTTGAAGAAGGGAAAGAATTGTATTGGGTTTGCGATAACTAAAAATGGAAAAGCTTTCGGCAGTATTCAATTCCAAACAAGGAATAGTAGTGTATATATAAAGCTAAAATCAGATTGTGTTAAAAAGGGATATAAATTCAAAGACACTGACCCATATAATTTACCTCATCAAAATGGTGTATTTCAAAAGTATAAAAAAGATAAGTATGAGCTTGACTTTAATCCCTCTAATAAAGATGAACATTATGGTTTTAGTATTGGCATATCAATAGATTAATAGAGTATGCACACTTAAAATGTAAATGATACCCAACTGGCCCAAGGGTCTCCCTTGGGCCTGAATTTTGCAAGGGTCTCCCTTGCAAAAAAACTATCAGCGTCTCAGACGAGTTTCCCAATATAGTCATGTGCGTTTCAGACGAAATAAGATGCAAACTACCTACCGCGCTTGAAAATCAAAGCTACTCCCTCGCCCCTGAATTCAACACCGTCATACTCTTTACAGGAACAGGTATCCACTTGCTGCCGCTGTTTTTGTAGTATAGTGTGTTCTTAGTTTTTGGGCTTATGGCAGAAGGAACGGGGAACTTACCTCCCTTTATGGGGTTGAGCATCAGGGTGTCTCCTTTTTTTATTTCGCCGGTTAGGTCTTTGGTAGTGTAGTGCATTTCTCCGGCTGCTTTCTTCACTCCCTTTGCGGTAGCCTTAAGTGTCTCGCAGGTAAGCCAGCCGTTCTCCCCGCGCCAGAAGAAAGATTCGGGCATCTTTGCACCCTGCCATACTATCACAAAGTGGTATTCCGTTTCCTCAGTTCCTCCGGGTATGCCGGGTTGTATTTGCTGGCTGTATGCGGCTAACAGGCGCAGGTCGGCGGCTTTTTTCTTAGCGGGGGTTGCCAAGGCTGTTACGCACAGCAACAGTGCAGCTATCGTGATATGTAAACGGCGTTCGTTCTTCTTCATTTGTTTTGTATTGGGTAAGGCACCTGTGGCAGCCTACTAATTGATTATTGCAACACTACGCGTTTCACCACCACATTGTTATCGGCGGTATTCTGCACACGCACATAGTACACTCCCCTCGCCCATGTACTCACAGGTATGGTAGCGTTTCCATTAGCAGCACCTGTATAACCAACCTGTCCTACTGTGTTCAGCACCGTTACAGATATATTGCTACCAGCAGCATCTACATGTAGCATATCTGTTGCGGGCACCGGATACACCTTCACATCCTGGCCAAATGCACCGGCTGTGCTTGAAACACCTGCATGCGAGGTGGTGCCGTGTGTAACCGTGAAATTTTTGCTGTTTACGTTAAAGAAGATATTACCGCTACCCTTCACTTTAAATCTTGCGGTAGTTATGGTTGCTGTCGGATTAGGCACAGTAACCAATGCAGTACCAGTGTTTGGGTATGTACCTATCGAATCAGGCCATGTAAGTCCGCCATCTCTAGACATCCAAATGGTTACATTGGTAGCACTCACGGGTGCCGCATTTGTACCCACTACGTTCCATGTAACCGATTGATTAGTACCACCGGTATAAGATATTCCCGTAGTTCCCTGACTGGTAACCTTAAAGCCCGCATAGGCATTAGCCGCACCGGTACTCACTGCCGTTACATGTATCGTATCATCGGGGAAGGTAATGCAGCCGTAGCCGCCCAGTATATCCCTTACCGTCAGTTTAAAAGTCATATACCTGGCGGTGTCTGCAGCTTTTTCTCCTTGTGCATTCTCTGAGCCTGCATTGCTCAGCACACCAGCCAGCACCATACCCACCTTCGGAAATACTCTTGTAGGGTTGTTTACCGGATTGTACGATCTGAAGATCGGCCCTCTCAAAAAGGTATTTACTAATCTACTGCCGGCATCACCACGGTTCCATTGCTCCCAGCAATAGTTATTTGCCGTATCTGCCACCGAGTCCACTGCTGTAGGCCCTATCAGTTCGAAAGGCGTCTTATATGGTATTGTATAAGAAGTAGAAAACAGCGGCAAACTCACCAGCTTATTCGATGTAGGTGTTACAACAGCACATACATTTTCAGAGCCATTTAATTTTGTTACGATCTCGGTAAGGCTCGCTGCATGGAAATAAGCATCGCTATGTGGCTGCAGGTCGTCGGGTGGGCATATACCCGCATATGCCATAATAGTTGAGCCGCTTCCCGGCTCGTATGCAGTGTTGTTATAAATATTACCGCCGCCGCAACTACCATCGCTGCCGTTATTAAAAGTATGGTTAGCACCAAACTCATGCCCCATTTCATGCGCTACAAAATCTATATCAAAACCATCACCAACCGGCGATGGGCCACCTGTTACACTCTTCGCTTTCTGACCGTTGGTACATACAACACCAAGGCTCGATAATCCACCAGCGCCGGTTGTAAACACATGCCCCAGATCATAATTCGCCGATCCAATCCTGTTGTTACATTGTGTCTGGTTGGCGGTAAGGCAAGAGCCTGCATTTGCATTAATGGTATTGAAGGGGTCGTTACCATTTACACTGCCTGTATTCGTAGGCCAAATAAGTGTATCTTCCTTTGTACAGAAATTCATCTGCACCGAAAACTCTCTGTTGTACACGCCATTGATACGATTCATGGTCACAGTCATTTTGCTCAGCGCCTGTGCAATGGTAGGTGTGGTAAGCCCTGTAGCGGCCTGACAATAAAAATGATTGGCAGACAACGCTAGCCTGTAGGTGCGCAAATACCATCCGTTCACTGTTCTTGCGGCGTTGTGTGTTGGGGTACTATTTACCAGATCCATTTTTTGCTCACCGGTCGTGATCTGATCTTCGTCCTTCACCTCACATACCATACGTGCAGAGAACGCTTTTGTTTCATCTCTTTTATAATGCACCATATAAAATCCATCGCTGTAGTTATCGTAGGGATCTATAAAGCTGGTGTTCTCTCCATCAAACACCATGGCGTCAAAACCAAACAAGGTATAATCTAGTTTTGCGGTCACACGCTGGTCATCAACTGCCACCCCGGTAAACGACTTAATACCCGGATATTTTGCAGCCAGTTCATCGGGCATCAATGATGTCTGCCATACCCTGAAATCACGAAAGCTCCCGTTTGGCAATGGCAATGAAAGTACAATTGCTTCCGCTTGGTCTGAAGAGAGGTTCCATAGCATCCGCTTCAAAGATGTTTCATCCAGCGTGTACACCAAAAAATGGTTAGGATGCATTACCTGCAAACGAGTGGGCGCCAGATCGTTTTCAACCCGTTTCCAACCATTCTCTGCACTAACTTTTTGAGTTAAGGCAATTGCTACAAACAAAAGTACCAACTTGTATATTTTGCTCATTCTTTTCATTTTGAATATGCTGATTCAATTAATAATAGACGTACGTACATCAACTAGTTCGCAATATACTTAAATAGAGAGACATGAAAAAAAGAGAAAAAACACGATGCATAATGCGCTTGCCTGCATCAAATCACGGAAAATATTGAACGGCTAAAAAGAAACAAAAACCATGCCGCAGCAATTAAAAAAAACACAAAAACTGATCGTAAAAAGTATAATGCAACTTACCTTACAAGGATCACATCGCCCTTCATAAACCCGGTAGTACCAAAACGGTCTGTGTAACTTATTTCCCAGTAGTAAGTGCCCAAATCAGCCTTCTTACCTTTGTATGTTCCATCCCACCCCAGTTCAAGTTCGGTAGTATAGTACACATTCTGCCCCCACCTGTTAAACACTCTGAAATATCTGAGATTGCGGTAGCCCACAGATACCGGCTTGAAGTAATCATTTACGCCATCTCCATCTGGCGTAAACGCATTGGGCACCAGAAACGCAGCCTGGTTCACAACCCTTACAGACATGGTATCATTACCCTCGCAACCATACGGACTTACCACATGAAGGAAATAGGTATAATGCCCGGTATCCGGAAAATAACCCACCGGATTATAAATGTTTGTGTCACTCAGATGATCCGGCGGCAGCCAAGTATATTGGATCCCACCGGTGGCATTAAAATGCACCTGCTCACCTTTAACGATAATGGTATCATCCCCGGCAAATGGCACAAAATTCTCTACAAAGATCTGCTTCATCACGGTATCTACACAATTCCTAACATTTTCCGAAATGAGAATTACATTGTAAATACCCCCTGCAATATATGTGTGCTTTGGGTTTTGATCATAAGTGCTATCCCCATCACCAAAGTCCCACTTCCATGATATAATTGGCTTGATCGTTGAAGAAGACTGGTCAATAAATTTCAGCTCAGAACCCGGACACTTGCTGCCACTGTCGGTAAATGCGGCATGAAACTTAGGATACACCTTCACCAGACGGGTGATACTGTCGGGGCAGGTGCTTCCGGGGTTCACTAGTAATTCAACAGTATAGGTTCCCGTATCGGGGTACGTAAATGAAGGTTCTTTTTCAGTAGAAACATCGGTTGTAGAATTAAGCACCCCAAAATCCCAATGGTATGCAAACCCACCCTTGCTGTTATTCACAAAGTGCACGTTAAAATCCGAACAGTTGACTACATAAGTATTAGGCTCCGTAGAAAACATAGGAACATCGGCAACAACTACTTTCGAACAACTGGTTACCACAAACTGGAATTCTCTGGTAACGGTATTGATCAATAGTCCATCCCTGTATTCATTGCAATAAACGGTTACAAGATACCTGCCCATACTGTTAGGTGTGCCGGTTATTAACCCTGTTTTTGGATCGATCTGAATTAGCGGATACCCCGGGAATGGGTGTTTAGAATTATATCCACCCTTGTAGCTCACTGTATCAAAAGGAGGTCTGGCAGGAGGCCATGGCTTAATATCTGCATCAGTAGCGCCCAAAAAAGCCGGTCCGAAACTATAACTTAAGCTATCGCCATCGGCATCATAAGCCGAGTGATCGTAGAACAATGGATTGTTTTGACAAATAATTTGTGGTGGATAATTCTTAAATACCGCACTATTATTATGTTCAGGTGGAGGAGGTATATAGCAGAAATACGTAGAACCCGTATTGCCCGGATTATTAATATTCATCACGGCATTATTCCTGCAGCATCTCTGCGAATTAATGACGTACCCAAAACTGTTAGACTTAAAAGCATACCTGATGATAAACGTTTTTTTCAGCAGGCAAGTTGCAGGTACGTTTGTCACACAGGCATTATTAAAGTTAACCGGCACCGCAACCGACGAAGCAAATTGAACAGAGTCGGCCCTTACAAAATTAAACGACCCGCCCGCCTCATAAACCGCCAGATAAGCCGGATTATCAGAAGCAATTGCTTCGGGCACACCGTTTTGGCAATCTTCGTAAATGCTTAAAGACACCTCATATAAAGCAAACGTGCCCCTCGGAAATATCGAAACACTGTCGCCCATGTATTTATAGGTTACTTCACCACCCACAATATGAGTAGCCCTCGCTTCATAAAAACAAAACGAGGATAACAGAAACGCAATAATGAATAACCCTTTACGCATTTTTTATCTTAAGAGTGTCCATTACAATATTCAGTGAACGAACCCAGATCAGCTGCTAATCGCTCAGGAAATTCCAACATCCCCATGTGTCCGCACCCATTATACAGTGATACAAAATTAACGCCAGATTTGATACAAAACACTAATATTTTTTTGTAAGATATTAGATTATCCTCAGTACCAAGTATCCATTGTATAGGTATAGACGCATTTTCGAGCCAGTTCCTTTGGTCTTTCCTGCCAATCATGGCCAAATAATAGTTCACAAGGGCATTTTCATCCGTTTCCAGAGCTGATTGTATCTGTGCCTCTATTAATTCAGGGTCAGATGCTCTAAAACTATCCGGAAACAAATTGGTAACCATTTGTCTGATAAATGCACTCTTACCGCCCTTTCTTATCAATTCAATAGATCGTAATCTTGTTTGTTTCTTTTCATCATCATCTGCCGCCGGAGACGAATGAATAATCGAAAGCCCCTTAGTCAGTTCTGGATATTTTGCAGCGAATGCAAATGCAGTGTAACCGCCCATTGAATGCCCTGCAATAACAGCCTGTTCGATCTGCTCATTTACCAATATCTCTTTCACGCAGTCAGCCATTTGCTCAATGCTGGTTTCGCCTTCCAGCAAGCTACCTCCGCTACCGGGAAAATCAGGCATGATCAGTGTGTATGCCTGCGACAATTGCTCCCAAACCATCCGCCAAATCTTATGGCTCTCCGGGAAACCATGTAGCAGCACCAATGCCGGCCCTGATCCCATTTTTATGTAATGCAGCCTGGAGGTAATGTTGGTCTTAATTTCCGGCATGGGCAGAGGCTTTAGCAATTAAACTTTTCTTATAAATCATGCCATAAACAAACAGCAGTGCCACAAATAAAGGCGACAGTTCAGGCAATGTTAATCCCTGCACCTTTGTAATGTATAAAAACAACGAAACAAACATCAACACAATCGCTACCAATGCATATCTGCCCTTACCCTTTGGATTAAAAAATGCGATGAAAATATTAAGGGGCAAACACCAGAGCAAATTGTAATTATTACTGCACCCCTGATGGTCTGTAGCTAACCACATCACAAGTATTAAGCAGCCAAGCAAACCAGATACAAACAACAGCAAGAATGTCATTACACTTCCAAGCCTGTGGAATTTCTTTTGAGTTAGCCCTAAGATTGTCAATAACGCTATCAGGCAGGTAAGTATCAATGGCTGGTTCATACCTTCAACTGTCACCTGTCCGCTGGGCAGCATGACTTTTGCGGGCATGGCTATCTTTTGCCCGCCTACAGTTGCGCCTGCTACCCCATCTCTTAAATAGTCTGGCAGAAACATAATATCAGAGTTGGTCATCACCCTATCTATCTTGCTGCCCAGCAATATATTCACACCGAGCCGGGTCCAGTGGTCTTTATGAAAATACCTGTTGATTACATCACGAAATGTCTCTTTCGAGGTCACCGGTATCGACAAGCCGTAAACAAATCCATCCCCAAACGTTCTCGGGAAAACATCGCGGATTCGGGTAGCGCAATTGTCGAAGAAAAAATCGTACTTGTAATACTTGTTGGCAGGTTCTGCATTCTTGTTGAGCAAAGCATACATTTCCCTCTTTTGCTTACCGTTCATGATCAACACCTGCTCCTCCAAACTTCTTTTGGCAATTGCATATTCCGGCAAAAAACCGCTGAAGTCATATACCGATAACGAATACAACAATTTCCCCCTCATAAACTGCAATTCAAAACCCGGACCATAATCAAATGTGCCGTAGTTATACACCAGATCCAGATGATTACTGCTATCTACCACCCTTATGGCCGTATGCCCAAATACCTCCCACACCGCTTCATCGCCCGGGCCACAGGTAACTAGACTGATACGGAGACGGCTGGAGTCGGTATACAAAGGTTGAGGAACCTTTGCTGTATCAGTTTGTGCAAAAATGCTCCCACATAATGTCAAAAACGTCAAAAAAGGAAGGAAGTACTTCATCATACTGCAAAATAAATAAAGGCTGCATCAAAAATGCAGCCTTTACATTAATATTAAATAATTTATTCGCACGGCGTTACCACCGAACAAACATTAACCTTGCTTGCTGCCGGATAACATCGAACCCAGGTACTCACGGTTCAGGCGCGCAATATTTTCCAGCGAAATGCCTTTAGGGCATTCTGCTTCACAAGCGCCAATATTAGTACAGCTACCAAAACCTTCTGTATCCATCTGTTGCACCATATTCACTGCACGAATCTTGCGCTCCGGATCACCCTGTGGCAATAAAGCCAGGTGAGAAACCTTTGCAGATACAAACAACATTGCCGAAGCATTAGGGCAGGCAGCCACGCAGGCTCCGCAACCAATACAAGTAG
This sequence comes from uncultured Bacteroidota bacterium, assembly GCA_903829015.1. GTDB lineage: Bacteria > Bacteroidota > Bacteroidia > Chitinophagales > Chitinophagaceae > Nemorincola. The sequence goes on along the minus strand of CAIKOJ010000125.1, from coordinate 9,099 downwards.
CTGCTGCAAACGCTTCATCAGCCTTCTGCTTGTCTATCGGCAAAGAATTGGCATCAACTGCATTACCCGTATTTACGGAGATGTATCCACCAGCACCTATAATACGATCAAACGCAGTACGGTCAACAACCAGGTCTTTGATCACCGGGAATGCATTTGCGCGCCATGGCTCTACCACTATGGTATCACCGTCTTTATATTCGCGCATATGCAACTGGCAGGTCGTTGTTTCATGCCACGGACCATGAGCTCTGCCATTGATGTACATACTGCACATACCGCAGATACCCTCACGGCAGTCATGATCGAAAGCAATAGGCTCCTTACCTTCAGCTACCAACTGCTCATTCAGTACATCAAACATCTCCAGAAAAGACATCTCCGAAGAAACGTTCTTCACCTGATAGCTTTCAAAAGAGCCTTTCGCCTTGTTATTTTTTTGCTTCCACACCTTTAAGGTGAGGTTCATATTATAGTGTTGCATCTGTTTAATTTGACAATTCGACAATTTGATAATTCGGCACTTAAGTCAATTCGACGATGTTGATTTACTTGCCGAATTACTTATAACTCCTCGCACTTGGATGCACCACATCGTAGATCAGATCCTCCTTGTGCATTTCAAAATTACTTTCGCCTTTATACTCCCACGCAGCTACATACATATACTTTTCGTCGTCGCGCAGTGCTTCACCATCTTCAGTCTGTGATTCTTCACGGAAGTGACCGCCACAGCTTTCGTTACGGTTAAGCGCATCTATACACATCAACTCACCTAGCTCAATAAAGTCAGCTACACGACCCGCTTTATCCAGCTCAGGATTGTACTCCTTGATATCGCCAGGTATACGCACATTGCTCCAGAATTCTTTACGCAAAGCCCTGATCTCTTCAATCGCTTCAGTTAGCCCCTTAGCATTCCTGCCCATACCGCATTTATCCCACATGATCTTGCCAAGGCGCTTATGGAAACTTTCCACGCTTTCCTTTCCTTTGATATTCATCAGCCTGTTGATGCGGTCATTCACTTCTTTTTCAGCAGCCACAAATGCCGGATGGTCGGTTGGTATAGCCTTGGTACGAATATCGTCCGCAAGATTATTGCCCATTGTATAAGGGATCACAAAGTATCCATCAGCAAGACCCTGCATCAGTGCCGAAGCACCGAGCCTGTTGGCACCATGATCGCTGAAATTAGCTTCACCCAGTGCATATAAGTTTGGCACTGTTGTCATCAGTTCGTAGTCAACCCAAAGGCCGCCCATGGTATAATGCACCGCTGGGTAAATACGCATCGGCACCTCGTACGGATCTTCACCTGTGATCTTGGCATACATATCAAACAGGTTGCCGTATTTCTCTTTCACTACATCCCTGCCCAGTGCTATGATCGTTGCTTTGTCAGCGCCTCCCTTACCCTGTTTGTGCGCTTCTACTTTACCGTATCTTTCAATTGCCGATGCAAAATCAAGATACACCGCCATTTTAGAAGACCCTACTCCAAAACCAGCATCACAACGCTCCTTGGCCGCACGACTGGCCACATCACGTGGTACCAGGTTACCAAATGCCGGATACCTGCGCTCCAGATAATAATCTCTTTCTTCTTCAGGTATATCTGTAGGTTTTCTGCTGTCTCCTTTTGCTTTAGGCACCCAGATACGACCATCATTACGCAATGACTCTGACATCAATGTCAGTTTCGACTGATGATCTCCGCTCACTGGTATACATGTTGGATGTATCTGTGTGAAACATGGATTGCCAAAGAAAGCACCTTGCTTATGCGCCTTCCATGCGGCGGTAACGTTGCTGCCCATGGCGTTGGTAGACAGATAAAACACATTGCCGTAGCCACCTGTACACAACAACACAGCATGACCGAAATGGCGCTCTAGTTCGCCTGTCACCAGATCGCGCGCTATTATTCCTCTTGCCTTACCATCAATTTTTACTACTTCCAGCATCTCATGGCGCGAATGCATTTCTACATTGCCCAACGATATCTGACGCTCTAAACCCTGGTATGCACCAATCAGCAACTGCTGTCCGGTTTGACCGGCAGCATAGAATGTACGCTGTACCTGAGTACCACCGAATGAACGATTGCTCAGCAGTCCGCCGTACTCACGCGCAAATGGTACACCCTGTGCCACGCACTGGTCAATGATATTGGCACTTACTTCCGCCAGACGGTGCACATTGCCTTCACGTGCTCTGTAGTCACCCCCTTTTATAGTATCATAAAACAGGCGGTACGTACTGTCACCGTCGTTTTGATAATTTTTAGCTGCATTGATACCTCCCTGAGCCGCAATAGAGTGCGCCCTGCGCGGACTATCCTGAAAGCAAAAAGCCTTCACTTTATAGCCCATCTCACCCAGCGACGCCGCCGCCGATGCTCCCGCCAATCCTGTACCAACTACAATGATCTCAAGCTGGCGCTTGTTGGCCGGGTTAACCAGCTTACAGGTCGATTTATACTTTTCCCATTTTGTTTCAATTGAACCAGCGGGAATTTTTGAATTAAGTGCCATATACTAGATAATGGATATTTTTTGATACTGGATACCAGCAGACTTACTCTATTACTAACTACTATTTACTATCTACTAATTACTATTTACTAACTACTAACTACTAACTACTAACTACTAATTACTATCTACTAATTACTATCTACTATTTACTAATTACCCTTCCTTATATCACCCAATGCATATAAAATGCAATCGGCATCAACGCGAAAATCAATGGTACGATAATTGAAAAACCTATTCCAATTGTCCTGATGATTCCTTTGTACTTGAATGTATTCAAACCAAGCGTCTGAAATGCACTGTAAAAACCATGTATCAGATGCCAGCCAAGGGAAATACAGCCCAGCACGTAAACAACAACTACCCACGTTAGCTGGAATTCTTCTCTCATTAGGTCATACAACTTCAATTCACCTCCTCCGGTCAACTGCGAAAACCTGTTAGGTCCCCAAAACTTAAACAGGTGTAATACAAGGAACATTAGAATAAGAGTACCCAGCAAAGCCATAGAGCGGCTGTACCATGCACTGGTTTTATTACCTGCGCTCACCTGATAACCCACGCTCCTGCGCGAGCGGTTCTTAGACCAAAGCAACAGACCCTGTATGATGTGGATGAACAAAAACGCAAACAGACCCAGCTCCACTGTCCGGATCACAAAGTTCGTACCCATAAAATGGGCGGCCTCATCAAAACGCTTGCCCCCGTCCATGTAAAATATCTGTGCATTGATGTAACAATGAACTAATAGAAACAAAATAAGGAAGAGCCCGGTTAGGGACATTTGTAATTTCTTTCCAATTGAAGTGCTGAAATACTGTTTCCAGTTCATATGATCCGGCTGAATTTAGAGTAACTTTTAAAAAACTTGCGCAAAGATAACATACCTCTAATTAAATCCTAACTATGCTTTTGCAGTATACACATTAAACTCACCAATATTTAAAATACATATAACCGCTGGTATGATTTTTTAATACCCCTAACCAACCATAACAGAATGATACTAAATGCTGCATTTTCCCGTTAGTTTAACAATCCTGCCTATCGAATATCCATATACCGGGTTCTATTTTCATTATATTTGTTTATCCAAATTTAGCCAATGAATTTTTTGACCATTTTGCTCCAGGCCACACAATCTGTAAATGCCGTGCCTGCAGATAGTCTTACAAAAGCCGCACAACAGGACGCAGCCGCATCAGTTGAAAAAATATCGTTATTCCACCTGCTCATGGAAGGTGGCGCGCTAATGATCCCTCTTTTGCTTTGCTCCATTATTCTGGTGTATGTATTTGTAGAAAGGTTACTGACAATCCGCAAAGCGAGCGTAATAGACCCCTCGTTCATGGGTCGCATCAAAGATCAGGTAGAAAGCAATAATTATGCCGCAGCCACCGCCACCTGCAAAGCCGCCAACAATCCGCTGGCTCGTGTTATCGAAAAAGGGGTGAGCCGTATAGGCAAACCACTAGATTATGTGGAGAAATCAATGGAAAATGCCGGCAGACTGGAATTGTATGCACTCGAGAAAAACCTGTCTGTACTCACAACTATTTCTGGCATTGCGCCAATAATAGGGTTTCTGGGTACAATTGCCGGTATGATCATACTGTTCTTTAATGTGCAGCACCAGGGATTTTCGCTGGAAACCATTGCGGGCGGTATCTACACCAAAATGGTCACTTCGGCGTCGGGCCTTATCATTGGCCTGCTGGCTTACGTAAGCAATGCCTATCTCAATGCACAGATCAACAAACAGATCAATCGTATAGAATCTGCATCGGTAGAATTTTTAGATTTTGTTCAGGACATAAAACATTAAGACCCAGCGGGAATGAATATCAGAAGGCATACATCTCACGATCCGGCGGGGCATTCATCAGCTTTGAATGATATCTTATTCATTTTGCTGTTGTTTTTCCTGATCATTTCTACACTGGCCAACCCCAATGTGGTAAAGCTCTCCATACCAAAAGCCAAAAGCGATACCAAGGCAAAACAAACCGTAGTTGTTTCTATCAACGACAAGCAGGAGTTTTTTGTAGGCACATCAATTGTTGCCGCCGACTCCCTGAAACCGTGGATAGCCCGAGCCATCGCAAAATCGCAGGATGCCGAACCTACCGTAGTTATTAATGCCGACAAACTGGCCAATGCCGATAACATAGTAGCCGTAATGCGCGCAGCCCACGATCTCAACCTCCGTACCGTATTGGCAGTAGAGAACAACAGCCGGTAGTATTCGGCGAGATTTTCATTACGCCAACTTTTTTAGCAAATCACCTGATTTGCCATTCAACTTATCAACAAAAAATACCTATCTTTGCACTCCCTCAGGAAAAAAATGGATGCGGCGATGGCGAAATTGGTAGACGCACTACTTTGAGGTGGTAGCGCCTTTAACGGGCATGGGAGTTCGAATCTCCTTTGCCGCACTGCTTCAAAACCCACTTCGGTGGGTTTTGTCATTTATTGATTTTTAGGTACAGTAAATTTATCTTGCTGTCTGAAAACCTAATTACCTTAACTGGTCCCCAAGAATATGAATAACCGAAAAAGAACAATAATTGCCGCTATTTTTACAGCAATAGTTTTGATCTCTATGGGACTTTTTAGTTTTTTCAAAAAATCGGCTTTACGTGCGCAACCGCTGATAGAACCTTACAAAGAACAATCAACTAACCTTATTTATAATGGGCTGTTTTGCGACAACCTTTCCCTGTACAAGGAAAATGTAAAACAACCTTATAAATACCCCTTTGATATTTTGTTTTCAGAAGAAAATTCAAATGTCGATTTACAGAAAATCACTTCCGATATCACTTCTGACCCAAGGATAAAGCTCCTTGCTTACAACAAACTGGCAGCAAACGGATATAAATCCAGCAACAAAGAGTTGCTTGGAGTAATAGTAGAGATCGGTCTTGAAAACGGACTAGATGTATTGGCATCCTTTAAAAACGGAACCGCACGGTACATCAATTTTTCGGAAAAGATCATTATTTGGGAAAACACTACAGATGAAATTGTAAATCAAATTACGAAGGCATTGTTTGCAAACGGACTGAATATAGTAAACCAAATTGAGCCCCAAAAGGATTCAAGAAAACGGCCACCTGCAAAAGGAAATGCAAGAATATCTTTCCTTGTTTCCGATGGAATTTACTTTGTAGAAGGATCTAAAAACACCTTTTTTCGCGACCCAAATATTAAATCAACATTTGATAAAGCAGCTGAGTTAATGCAGTGTTTGATAAATAAACGTAGTTCAAAATAATAGTTGAACTGGAAAAGGCAACCTTTGTTTACCATTAGCTTTTCTAAGTATAATAACTTTTAGAAGTTAGCGACAAATTTCATTTATCCTTCTCAATTCCTCTAAGAAATTTTTTGGACGATCTAATTTAATACAGTTCCGGAAAAATCAAACGGGCAACTCCTGTTTGCCTCTCGTTATTCCCTCCTTATGCGTAAATAATACAACACATCCCACTAATTATGTAAAAAGCCAACACCCACATCGGGCCAACTTTGCTTGGACGGCATTTCATTACCCTCATTAAACAGAACCGGATGGTCCCCTAAAACTCTCTACCCATGAAAATATTGCAAAAAAACGAAAGCTCATTCAAGGAGATAAACGACATCGGGGTTGTTTGGGTAATGGATGAAGCCATTAAACTTGGTTTTTACAACTGCAATCCGGAGTGGGCTAATCTGGGCCAGGGCGAGCCGGAAGTCGGCAACATGAGGGGCGCACCACCTAGAATTATACAATTTACCATTGAACCGGGCGACGACCGGTACGGGCCGCTAAACGGAATGGCTGCACTAAGAAGAGCCATAGCCGAACACTACAACAGGTTGTACCGAAAAGACAAAATCAGTAAGTATACGGCAGACAATGTGAGTATAGCCATGGGTGGCCGCTTGGTGCTTACCCAGATATTTTCTATTCTGGGGCAAGGCAGATTGGGATACAAGGTTCCTGAATACCCTGCCTATGAGGACCTGATCAATTACCAGCGCCCAAGGATCACCCCTGTGCGCATTCCTTCAAAAAAAGAAAACAATTACGCCATTTCCTCCGATGAATTTGAACAGGCAATCGTAGAGTATAATCTGGATACATTTCTGATGAGCAATCCATGCAACCCCACCGGGCATGTGATCAAAGACGCAGAACTGGCTGCTTATGTAAGAATAGGTCGCGAACATGATTGTGCATTGATCATCGACGAATTTTATTCGCATTTTATTTACGAAAACGGTAAAGCGGCGGATGCCCCAGTATCGTCGGCAGAATTTATCGACGATGTGAATACTGACCAGGTTCTAATTGTTGACGGCTTAACAAAATCATTCCGCTACCCCGGCTGGAGGCTGGCCTGGGCTCTCGGACCAAAAGACATCATTGCCGATCTGGGCAGAGCAGCAAGCGGAATAGCAGGCGGACCAAGCATGCCGATACAAAGAGCGGCACTGGAATTATTTGAACCCGAACGTGCTGATATGGAAACACAGGCACTGCGCGAAGTGTTTAGCCGGAAACAAAATATAACATTGAAGTCGCTGCGTGAAAATGGAATGATTTGCTCTTCTGATGCCAACAGCACCTTTTATGTCTGGGCAGATATCAGTTTGCTGCCACCACCATTGAATAATGCCGGCACCTTCTTCTGGGAGTTACTGAAACGTAAAGTAGTGGTGGTACCCGGATATATGTTTGACATACACCCCGGACAGCAAAAAGGAGACATTCACTTTGAACAACACGTTCGCATTTCTTTTGGTCCCGATGAAGAAAATCTGAAGATGGGCCTCCGCCGAATCACCGAACTCATTAAATCATTTCAACAGCATGATACCTAAAGGGAAACTGATCATCATTGGCGGGCACGAAGAGAAAGGAGAACTCAGATCGCAAAACCTCAAAATTTACAAAAAGAAGAATGCGCAAACTCACTTTGAGATTTTAGGGTCCCTTATTCTGAACATACGTAGGGCACACCATATCATTGAGATCATTGCATCTGCATCTTCAATACCTGAAAAGATGGAACGGCTTTACATCGAGTCATACAAGGATGCTGGCTTCACTCATGTTGCATTTATCAAAGTTGAAAATGAAAAAGATGCCCGCAACGAGGCCTCAATAAAACGAATAAAAAGCGCCCATGCTGTTTTCTTCACAGGTGGCGACCAGAAAAAACTGGTCGGGCTGTTTGCCGGAACACCTTTGCTGGCGGCCATTAGCAGCAAGTACCATAATGATAAAAATTTTATTGTTGCAGGCACCAGTGCCGGGGCAATGGCTATTCCTGAATTAATAATAGCAGGTGGCTTAATAAGGGAGGTGCTTTATAAAAGAGACATTAAAATTGGTAAAGGACTTGCTTTAATTGCAGGCATCATTGTAGATACTCACTTTATTAAAAGGGGCCGGTTTGCCCGACTGGCTCATGCGGTGGCATTGAACCCGGCATGCCTGGGGATAGGCTTAGGAGAAGATACAGCGTTGATCATTTCGGAAGGCAATAACGCAAAGTGTATAGGGTCCGGAATGGTGGTACTTATTGATGGAAGTGAAATTAACGCCAATAATACTGAGAGTGCAAGCGGTATTCAACCAATTGTGATCGAAAATCTCAAGGTTAGTATTATAGCAGAAGGTAGCAACTATTTGCTGAACGAACGAAAAATGCAAATCTCGGCTACCATTTAGTGATAGATATACTTTCCAAACACGGTGTTCACAACTTCAAAAAATATCAGCAGGATAATAACCCACTCCAGTTTGTTTGCATCGCGGTGCTGCACCAATTGGGCAAATATCTTCTGGTTATTGTCAATGATCTTTAACGTGTATTCTACTTCTTTAAAGCGGGTTTTAAGATTGAAGGTTTTCGACAACCCAGTATCTATTTTTGATAAATATTCATTATCCCAAACGGTATCGGGCGCATCAAGAAAATAGAGGTTATCTGTAATTCGGTTCTGGATGTTCAAAGTTTTACCAATAAGCTTCATTAGCTTCACCTTTGAAATACCCACTTTCCCACACAACTCAAGCTCGTTGGTATATTTAGTGGTTTCGTACAAGATGATCTGACACAGGTCGGTGAAGTAATCCAATACCACAGATTGGTTTACATTCAGCATAACTATCTTTATTACATCAGCATTCACTTCAGGCACCTGCATTGAGTTGTATTCAAAGGTGATGGACTGACCGTGATCCACCGATACTACAAAATCCTCTTTGAATTCTTTATCCGGCGCAATAGGCAAGTCAATAAAGGGAGTAATAGTGGCAATAAACTCCCTGATCGTTTTTTCATCACAATCACTGAATGCCACTTCTCCGTAATTTTGCACATAGATATAGGAGAGGTCTCCTTTCTTAATGAAAACCTCTGCCAGGGAACTGGAATATATTTTGCCGGTATAAGCCTCCTTAAACTTCTTAAGGTTTATGTTTTCACCTAACCTGTATGCAACAATTTTTACGTTCTGCAATTGCCTGATATTTTAGAAACCTATTCAATAACCGGGT
>CAIKOJ010000124.1 GCA_903829015.1 uncultured Bacteroidota bacterium | reverse complement strand
TCGTCTACGGACCTGGCCGGCAACCTGCCTACGCTGATATCGAGCACATTTAGTTTAGTAGCGCTATGCGTTTCGATATTCTCACTATCATCGAGGAAGCCATAAAAGTCATCGCTGGAAATACTCCATATGCCACTGATAGATTCTGCCGACTCAAATACCGGTACGAAATTGCTGTTGTTAGGTACCCTGTTCTTATAATCATAAGAGGCACCGCCAAACAATAAAAGATACTTAGGCATCTTTGTAGTATCGGTGCCGGCTCTTTTATAGAACATACGGGCGAAATCCCTGATTGCACTGATATCCTGACTACCAGATGAGAATTCGTTATAAATTTGAGTTGTAGTTGCCACAACCGTCTTCATGCCATCTTTGTTTATGTGGTAATCGGCAACCTGATTGGCCTGGCTAACAAAATCAGGGTGAGCAACAACAATCAGATCTACTAATTGTGTGCCGTGCAGGTTTTGGTTTGCTACATTACCTACGAATTTAGGCGTGGGGATATTTGTAGAATTTAAAGCAGCAAATTCGTGCAACTTTCTGGCATCCTGAATAAATGTATAAGTAGTTCCCGAAAGAGTGCCGCTCATCAACACAGGATTTTGCGGATCAGTGATGTCATACACTCTTGTGTTACTGTTTGCTCCTGATAGCTGATAGACAGCTACATTGCCGGGTGCTACGCTTTGCCAGTCGCGGAATGTTAGTTGATCGCTGGAAATGGTGAGATTTCTACGGCCGTTGATCTCAATATAGTTTAAGTACCCAACACCCGAACCATCAACAGGTGTAAATGTGATCTTAAAAGTTGCTACCTGAGCACCATTTGCTCCTGAACCTGATACTTCGCCCAGGTTAATCATGTTATCACCGGTACTTCCGTTATTGAACACACCATGCGACGAATTTGCTCCGTTGAGTTCTACGTCGTAAGTACATCCCCCTACAGCAGAATTGGATGCAAAAGACACCGCATAATTTACACTAGCTATCGGAGCACCGATATCGAAAGTGAATGTTTGTGAATTGCCAGCCGTTGCATTGAAAATTTCACCGTACCAGTTTTTCCCCAAAGAAGCAGGGTTGTACAGGTCTACCTCGTGTGCATCATAATAATTGAATGTGTTTACGTTCACATTTCCTGAGCTCAATGCGGGCTGCTGCGACGCTTTAAGTGATGCACCTTTATCTGTAGTAATGAAATAGTAGGCTGTATCTGAGTAAAGGTTCTTGACATGGGTAAATTTCTGATTGACACTGTCCTTGTTCCACCCCATCGGGCCTTTGGCATAAAAAATCACCGATTCGCCGTTGTCAAAAACATTATCGCCATTACCATTAAGTATCACCGCATTCTCTATAAGGTCAGACGCTCTTGGCACCGAGTTGTCTTCAGAAAGCATACTGCCGCCATTTCCAAACACCCTTACATTTGCGGGGTTCACGTTAGCAGGGTTCAAACCCAAGGCCGTGATGACAGTATTATCTATTTTAAAAAAACCGGAAGAAGGTACCCCAACCTTAAACCACGTGCCTGTTGCCAGCACCGATTGGCCAACATCAGTATTTTTAGCAGCTGGATTTAAATTTACAGTTGGCTGCTCATCAAAAGAAAGTGAGAAAGCACTCACCTGCTTAACCGAGCCGGAAGCGTCTGCTACAAATGCGGGTATACGCACTATTGCAAAAGGCCTTTTACGGTCTAAACCGATAGACACCTGAAAATTTGCCGGATCGCCTTTTTGTGCATCCTGAGGTAATGGCACATTTAATGAATATGAAATGTTTGATATTGTTATTTTAGGTATTTCAAAGCTATTTAACCATATCTTTTCGATGATGTAGCCATTATAAATGTCATCGGACTTAACCGAGAAGTTATTATTGTAGGCGAAAAGCGAATGAAAACCTGAGAGGGTAGCCAGAATCGTAAGGCACAAAAATCTGTTTTTCATAACTTAAATGATTAAAAATTATATTTGGGTAGGTTAACTTATCAAAATTAAGTAAAAAAGGTATCAAAAGAACATTACCTTTAGTTAATTGGCTATGTAATAACGTAATACTTTTTCAAATATTATATTCCTGAAAAAATAAATGCGGAAACTTTTTTTTAACTGAATCTCAGGAAAGCTTGAAAATTTGAAAAGAATGAGGTAACATTGTAACGATTTTTGAGAACTTACCCACTAATTAGTGTAAATACTTTGGTAAAATTATGAAAAGAAAACTCATTGGTTTAAGCTTGCTATGCGTTGGTGCTGCGACATTCTTCACAGCATGCTCCAGCGGATCACATAAAAAAGGTAAAGGTGACAGGGTATCCGCAGTAACCGGATGGCCACTTAATGACAAGCGTTTTGGTGGCTATGAAGTTACCAATTATCCTGGTCAGCAAACACCAGTAGGAATGGTTTTCGTGCAAGGCGGCAGGTTTACTATGGGTGCAACTGACGATGAAATGCCGACTCTGGAAAATAATAGTTTCAGGCGTACAGTTTCTGTTTCATCTTTTTATATGGATGAGACCGAAGTTGCCAATGTTAGCTATCGTGAGTATGTGTATTGGTTGTACAGAGTGTACGGCAATGATTATCTGGATGTTGTTAACAGGCAAATGCCTGATAGTACAGTTTGGCGTTCACCATTGGGCTTCAATGAGTTCTATGTGAAGAACTACTTCTGGCATTCGGCATACAATAATTATCCTGTTGTGGGTATTAACTGGTTTCAGGCCAATGATTTCTGTAGCTGGCGTACTGACCGTGTAAATGAGTTGTTGCTTATTTATGCTGGTGAGTTGAAACCAAACGCAACACAGTCTGGTGAGGACGTATTTACTACTGAGTCTTATATCAACGGACAGTATCAGGGAACTGAAGGTCCAGGCAAGCATCGTGATCTTGATCCTAACGGCGCTGGTAAGCGTGTAAGAAAAAGATTTGACGGAGTATACTTACCTGACTACCGCCTGCCTACAGAAGCTGAGTGGGAATATGCAGCTAGTGGTCTGATAGGTAATAACCCAACTCCTGAGAATAAACGCCGTCGTGGTGAGGAGGTTGTAACAGACAGAAACACACTCCCATGGGGACCAAAAAACACTACACGTTACGGATTGCATAATCAATATCAGGGCGAATTTGAAGGTAACTTCATGCGTGGTAAAGGTGATGCGATGGGCGTTGCAGGTGGCTTGAATGACAATGCAGATATCACCGCTCCAGTTAAGTCTTTCCTTGCAAATGCATTCGGTCTGTATAACATGGCAGGAAACGTAAACGAGTGGGTAATGGATACTTATCGTCCAATGTCTAATAACGATGTAAATGAGTTCCGTCCTTTCCGTGGTAACCGTTACACTCACTTCAAAGTACAGGAAGATGGTACACTTGAAGAAGTAGATACAGTTGGTCATATCCCTTATCAGGATGTTTCTAAAGAAGAGATTCTTGCTAACGGTCGCTATGAGTCAAGAGTTGGTGACCTGAGCAGCTATAAAGATGGCGACTCATTGTCACAGAGCTTCTACGCATACGGTTCTAACACATTGATCAATGATTCTACAAAAGTGTACAAAGGTGGTTCATGGGCAGACCGCGCATATTGGTTGTCTCCAGGCACTCGCCGTTACATGCAAGGTAGCTTATCATCAAACACAGTTGGATTCCGTTGTGTGATGGATCGTCTGGGTAGCCCGGATGGTGATAACCAACCAGGCGGTAACAGCTTCGGCAGGCAGAAATATCACAAACGCTAAAATAAAAACAGCACTATAGTAAGAACCCTCCCGATGTATCGGGAGGGTTCTTTATTTTTGTAGTATAATTTTCCGGAATGACGATAGCCCAACTTTATAAATTGTATCTGGAGCATCCGTATGTAGAAACGGATACACGCAAGCTTCGTGAAGGATGTTTATTCTTTGCGCTGAGCGGGGCAAATTTCAATGGCAATACGTTTGCCAAACAAGCGCTGGAGAAAGGTGCAGCGTATGCTGTAATAGATGACCGTGCCTACGCAGTCGATGACAAATGTATTGTAGTAGACGATGTGCTCTCTACATTGCAACACCTGGCTAAGTACCACAGGCTGCAGCTTAACATACCATTCCTGGCCATTACAGGCTCAAATGGTAAGACTACAACCAAAGAACTGATTGCGGCAGTGCTGCGCAAAAAATATGTCACTTATGCCACAGAAGGCAACCTGAACAATCACATAGGGGTGCCACTGACAATACTGAAGATAAGAAACGACGCACAGATGGCAATAATAGAAATGGGCGCCAATCACCAGAAGGAAATAGCCAGCTATTGTGAAATAGCAATGCCCGATCATGGACTGATCACTAACTGCGGAAAGGCACACATTGAGGGCTTTGGCGGCATAGAGGGTGTAAGGAAAGGCAAGGGCGAATTGTACGATTACCTGAAAGCCAACGATGGTACTATATTCCGGAATACCGATCTGGATTACCTGGAAGACATGTCCAGAGGAATTAAGGATGAAACCACCTATGGAAGTAGCAATGCAGATTATTCGGGTGCAGCAGTGATGAAAGACGTTTTTCTGGGGGTGAAGATGCTGAACAAGTATGCGGGAACGGAGATAGATACTCATCTGGTAGGCGACTACAATTTCCCTAACGCAATGGCCGCTATTGCAGTGGGTTTGCACTTTGGTGTGGGGATAGATGAAATACAGAATGCTCTCGCTGGATACAACCCCGACAACAGCCGGTCTCAATGGCTGCAAAAAGGAACCAACCGCATTATACTGGATGCATACAATGCCAACCCAACCAGTATGCGGGCAGCTATTGCTAATTTCGCTGCAGCTACCCTGCCCAACAAAATGCTATGGATTGGTGGCATGAAAGAAATGGGCAGCGAGGAATTAAAAGAACATAAGGATCTTGTTGAGTTCGTGCAGCAGTATCCATGGACACAGGTAGTGCTGGTGGGTAAAGAGTTCAATGGAATTAATAGAGTCTACCTATGGTTTGAAAACTCTGCGGAAGCTGCCGAATATATTAAGGCACACCAACCAGATAATAACTCCATTCTGATCAAAGGATCAAGAGGCAGTATAATGGAGGTTCTTTTAGAAGCGCTGCGGTGATTCCCCTCCTTCCTATAGCTTCCATTAAAAAGGTACATTTTAATATTATTCTTAGAAATATTAGCTAAATTTGGAATTACGAAACCTCCCAAATGGAGGGTGATAAGTTATGTCAAAAAATCTGGGTGAATTATCAGGCAGGAAAGGGCTGAGAGAGAATCTCTTTGAAGAACTGGGTATTGCAGCAACTGAAACCGGTACGGTTTCGAAGGAAAAAACAAAACAACTCGCAGAAGATTTTCTGATGGGTACTGCCAACGTTTATGGTACGGTAACTTTTTATGATTTTCTGAGACCAGAGAATCAGGGAAAGAAAGTGTATGTGTGTAACGGCAGCGCATGTATGACAGCGGGCACTCAGGGAAAACTAAAAGACAAACTAAAAAGCGAATTCAAGGAAGAAGAGATAGGAGAGATGTGCTGCCTGGGCAGATGCCATGAGAACAGTGCTTTTAATTATGGTGGCAGAAATTATTCTGGCGGTGATGTAGAAAAAATTCAGGACATCAAAGCGGGCAAGCCCGTTGCAATGGACAAGTACAATGTGGGCCTGGCAGGTACGCCAGTGCTCACCTGCGATTTCCCGGGCATTGAAACTTATTACCAGACACTCAAAAAAGCACTGCAGCTGACTCCGGATGCTATTCTCGCTGAGTTAAAAACCTCAGGCTTACGTGGCCGTGGCGGTGCAGGGTTCCCGATAGGTTTCAAGCTTGAGTCGTGCAAGAATACAGCGGGCGATATTAAGTTCATAGTGTGTAATGCGGATGAAGGTGATCCGGGCGCCTACAGCGACCGGTATCTGCTGGAAGAAAGACCACATGCAGTATTGCTTGGTATGATCATAGCCGGATATGTGGCGGGTGCCAATACAGGTGTTGTATACATACGCGGAGAGTATCCTGAAGCAATAACCATTACACAACAAGCAATTGATGATATCCGCGCCAAAGGATTTATTGGTAAAAACATTCTCGGATCTGGCTTTGACTATGAATTTAAGATAATCAGAGCGCAGGGAGCCTATATATGCGGAGAGGAAACCGCACTGTTGTCTTCAATAGAAGGACAAAGGCCAGAAGTGCGTGTACGTCCGCCATATCCAACACAGCATGGTTTGTTTAATAAACCTACTGTTGTGAACAATGTGGAGACACTAGCTTGTATACCCTGGGTTGTAGATAAAGGCGGGGCTGCATTTGCAGCCATAGGCCGCGGCAAGTCGACAGGCACCAAGTTGGTATCACTTGACGGTTTCTTCAACAAGCCGGGAATATATGAAGTAGATATGGGTACGCCTCTTTCATCGGTCATCAATGATCTGGGTGGCGGTTTCCGTTCATCGGTGAAGGCAATGCATATAGGTGGTCCGCTGGGTGGATTGGTGCCTATAGATAAGATCAGTGACCTAAGTGTAGATTTTGAATCGTTTGCGCAGAATGGATTCCTGCTGGGCCATGCTTCAGTAGTTTGTATTCCATCTGATTACCCGATCATCAAATACATAGAACATTTGTTTCAGTTCACAGCTCACGAAAGCTGCGGAAAATGTTTCCCTTGCAGACTGGGTTCTACCCGAGGATACGAGATGGTAGGCAAGGCACTGACATCAGACTATAAAATGGACAGGGAGTTGTTTAATGATCTGATCACTACAATGGAGATAGGCTCACTTTGTGCATTAGGTGGAGGGTTGCCATTACCGATACGAAATTCACTGAAGTATTTTGATAACGAACTGAAAGAGTATTTCTCATAAAACAACTGCTATGAGCAAACAATATTACGTAGAGAGTAAGACATCTGCCGGTGGATCTTCATCGGCTAATGGACAGGTGCAGGCAGGCGCAAAAGTTGCGTACATAGACGATAAGCCATACGAAATAAAAGAAGGTGATACCATCCTTGCACTTATGCGCAGGCATTTTGGGCAGAAATCAGTACCTACACTTTGCGATGCACCCAACCTTGATCCATTTGGGTCGTGCAGGGTGTGTAGTGTTGATGTGGCGCTGACAAAGGGCGGACCGGTAAAAACGATGGCTTCCTGTCATACACCCGTTATGCCCGGCTCATTCATCTATCCTGAATCGGACAGGGTACAAAAACTACGGAAGAATATTGTGGAGCTGGTGCTTACCGATCATCCACTCGATTGCCTTACCTGCGAGGTAAATAACAACTGTGAGTTGCAGGAGGTAGCAGCAAGAGTAGGTATAAGAGATGTGCGCTACCCCGAAGGTAAAACACACCTGGACAGAAAGAAAGACCTGAGCCATGCATACATGACCTCAGACTTCTCCAAGTGTATCAACTGTTTCCGTTGTGTAAGGGCCTGTGATGAGGTGCAGGGGCAGTTTGTGCTGAGTATGGGAGGCAGAGGATTCGATAGCCATATCATTAAAGGCATGGAGGTTAATTTTAAAGATTCTGATTGTGTAAGCTGTGGTGCTTGCGCACAGGCGTGCCCTACATCAGCAATCTCTGATATATTTGAGTCGAAATCGATACAGGTTGATGAGAAAATCCGCACGGTATGCACCTACTGCGGTGTAGGCTGCAACCTTGAAGTTGCTGTAAAGGGTGGTAAAATAAAATCCATACAGGCACCATACGAAGCCGAGTCTAATCAGGGGCATACATGCCTTAAGGGTCGTTTTGCATTCTCGTTCTACAATCATAAAGACAGACTGCGTGCTCCGCTCATAAAGAAGAACGGAGAATTTGTAGAAGCAACATGGGACGAAGCGTATGACCATATTGCTACCAAGCTTACCGAAATAAAAAACAAATATGGCGGCGATGCAATAGCCGGAGTATCGTCTGCGCGTGGTACAAATGAAGAAAACTACCTGATGCAGAAGTTTATACGTGCTGTAATGGGTACGAATAATATTGATAGTTGTGCCCGTGTATGCCACTCACCAACAGCACTAGGTATGCAACGCACATTTGGTACAGGTGCGGCTACCAACTCAATAAAAGACATTAAAAAAACAGATTGCATTCTTATAATCGGCGCGAATCCTACAGACGGGCATCCGGTAACAGGTGCCAAGCTGAAACAATTTGCGCTCAGCGGCAAAACATCTATTGTAATAGATCCTCGCCGCACAGAGATGGCTAAATATGCCACCTATCACCTGCAGTTGCGCCCGGGTACGAACATGGCTGTACTCAACATGATGCTGTACTACATCATCAGTGAAGGGTTGGAGGATAAGGATTTTATTGAGAGTCGCACGGAAGGCTACGAAGAATTCAAACAGGAGGTTCTTTCTCAGGATATGGACAAGCTGTCGGAAATATCGGGTGTAGATAAAGAAATGGTGCGGAAAGCGGCGATTGCTTATGCCAAAGCACCTAACGCAATGGAGTTTCATGGATTGGGTGTTACAGAGCATTCGCAGGGAACGCATACCATAATGATGATATCGAGCCTGGCAATGATCACGGGCAATATAGGCCGGCCGGGTGTAGGCGTTAATCCGCTGCGCGGACAAAACAATGTGCAGGGCGCAGCAGATATGGGCTGCCAGCCACATCAGGGCGCTGGTTACTTTGATGTTTCCGACCCGGTATACCATAAAAGATACGAAGAATTCTATAATGCTCAGTTGCCGAACTATGCTGGTCTGAAAATACCACAGATGTATGAGGCAGCTCTTGATGATAAGCTGAAAGCCATGTGGGTGGTAGGTGAAGACATGGGACAAACCGACCCGAATACACAACGTGTAAGGGCGGCACTTGCCAAACTGGAATTGTTTGTGGTGCAGGAACTCTTTATGACCGAAACCGCCAAACTGGCTACGGTAGTGCTGCCGGCTGCTTCTTTCCTTGAAAAGAGTGGCACATTCACCAGCGGCGAAAGGAGGATACAAAGAGTAAATGCGGTGGTGGCACCCCTGGAAGGAACAAAAAGCGATGGCCAGATAATGGTGGACATTATGAACCACATGGGCTACAAGCAGCCGGAAGTATATGAACCTGAATGGGTACTTGAAGAAATAGCACAGATCATACCATTCTTTGAAGGTGTAAAATGGGATGAATTAGGCGCTAACGGTAAGCAATGGCCGGTAAATAAAGAAGGGAATGGCACAGATATTCTGCATATCGAAGCCTTCAAGCGCGGCAAAGGTAAATTCATTCATAACAACTACAAGAAATCGAAAGAGCTGGTAGACAATGAGAAGCAGTACCCATATATCATCACTACCAACAGGGAGCTGGAGCACTACAACTGTGGTGCCATGACCCGCCGTACCAACAATGCCCTGATTGTAACAGATGATGTGCTGATGATCAACCCCGCGGATGCGGCCAAGCACCTGATTGCCGACGGCGATATGGTATGTGTGGAGTCGGCTCGTGGCAAAGTGGATGTTAAGGCAAGGATAACTGATGAAGTAAAACCAGGTATTCTGAGTAGCACCTTCCACTTCCCCGAAGTGATGATGAACAACATCACATCGAGCGTAACAGACACTGATGCTTTATGCCCGGAGTATAAAGTAGTGGCATGTAATATCAGGAAAAGTAAGGGTGAGTATAAGAAGAAGGCTATGGTTTAAAATTATTTTAGACAAAAAAGAACTGATGAAAAATATACTATTTGTATCACTGTTGCTAAGCGCAGTGACAGCCCGCTCGCAGGAGAGATATATCGGTCTCACCCGCGATTCAATTACTAATTTCCATGCAAAGTATTTTGAGACCGCAGCAAGTAACGATACCGCGATGGTTGTGAAGAACAGGCGTGATGGCACGACCTGGCGCTATTTTAAGTTTGACAAGTCGAGCATATGCGAAGTGGCTGGATGGGAAGTCCAGTTCTATAACGAGTTCACCGAACTCGAGAAGAAACTCAAGTCAAAAAAGTATAAAAGTAACGGTGAGTTAGAGTATAATTTTATTGTACAAAAGGTAAAGGGCGCGGTATACACTAACGGGAAAGAAACTTATATACTTATGTATAGTGCCATTAATCCCAAGATGTCTGCCAGCACAAGGGCTGTGATCTATTACAAAGGGAAATAAAGTACAAAGCTTAATCTACTTTTTTCAATTCAATTTTTGTCAGTGACTTCAGGTGGCGGCTCCCTGAGTTGAAATCACCTAATGACCGTACCTTTATCCTGCCTGTGAGGTCAACTATGTTTTTCCCATCCATAGCCGCGATAATGTATATGTGATTTCCTATTTCGCTGGCGGCTATTCAAATTGAAGCTTTTGGCCTCCACAAATTAATGGCATTGATTCTCAGATTATTTTGGTCTGAAATTCGGTAAAACTGTGATTCCTCTTTTAAATAATGCTAAAAATAGACTTTTTACCCGTTTGACTTTCTTAAAAATATTATTGTACATTTGTATTATTAGTTTTTTTAAAGTGATTATTGCGCAATTTTTTTATTTACCTTTTAAAACACACAATTATGAAAAATTTATTTATTTTCGTTTTGCTGTTTGTTTTATGTAAAATAAGCTATGCTCAAACAGGCGCACTTACAGCAACAAATACTACAAGTTGCGATTATACTATTACTATGCATGCGAATTCTCCCTCAATGAATTTCCCGACCGGATGTGCTGACATTGTTGCTATACCGTTTACAGTACCTGGAGGGGGTACCACAACTTTTTCCTGGACTGACCCATATGATTTTGAGACGGGAACAAGTTACGATCCGGGTTGTAGTCCATCTTGTACGCCAATTGGTTGGGCGACCATACCATCACCATATACAGTTTGTGGAACCTCCTGTGGTGGAGGTGGAGGTGGATGGCTTGGAACATATCCAAGTGACTGGTTTTGGACATATGCCACTGTTGATTTTACTTTACCTTGTACCTGTGGTATCACAGGTACGATAGGACAAATAACGTGCGCAGGTACCATGTCAATAAATGCCACATGTGGTGGAAGAACTAACTATGCAACATGGTCTTATGGGTCAACCACACCATATGATGTTAATATTACGATTTACTAATATATAGGTTCCAATAAAATCGAAAAATTCAATTTTATCATGTCGATATCGTTGTATATGAAAAATAAAATTCTTGGTATATTAGGATTGGTGGTCACAATATGTAGCTGTTTTAGTTCAGATGCCCAAATAATAACTACGATTGCCGGAAATGGCTCGGCAGGGTATAGCGGAGATGGTGGGTCAGCAATTGCGGCATCATTTAACATGGTATCTATTGCATTTGACCGCACGGGAAATTTATACGTTGCTGATGGTTCTAACAATCGTGTCCGTATCATAAGCACTGACGGTATTGTTTCTACATTTGCCGGCAATGGTATAGTAGGCTTTATGGGTGATGGTGGTCCTGCTACTATTGCGGAATTAAATAATCCATTTACTGTATTCGCTGATAGTTCAGGCAACATTTATTTTTGTGACCGTTCAAATTATCGTGTGCGTCAAGTTAATGCAATGGGCGTTATTAGCACTATTGCTGGCACGGGCGTGATGGGCTACAGCGGCGATGGGGGGGCTGCAACCAACGCTAAATTAAACCCCGGGTTAATTGATTACACAGATGCGATTGGCAACAAATATATGTGTGATCAAAGTTGCGTAATCAGAAAAATAGATATAACCGGAACAATTACCACCATTGCCGGGAACGGCACAGCTGGTTTCAGTGGTGATGGTGGCCAGGCAACAGCCGCACAGTTAAAGACACCCGGAGGTATAGTTGTGGACGGCACAGGAAACCTTTATATAGCCGATATGCTTAATAACCGTATACGGAAAGTGGATGCATCAGGTGTCATATCCACCTTTGCAGGAACGGGAACATCTGGATTCATGGGAGATGGTGGGATGGCTACCGCAGCCAGACTTAGTAATCCTTGTGATTTAGCAATAGATGGCAGCGGCAATATCTATATTGCGGACTTTAATAATAAACGCATACGCAAAATCAATACAGCAGGTATTATAACAACTATTGCAGGCACAGGGGTAATGGGATTTAGCGGAGATGGAGGGCCTGCGACAGCAGCGCAATTAAATGGTGCAGGCAACATTGCACTGGACTGTGCGGGGAATTTGTTTATAAGAGATTTAGGCAATAACCGTATACGTATGGTGGAGCTGCAGCACCCACCTGCTTTTGCAGCCGGCCATGCCGATAGTCTTACTGTCTGCGAAAATGTGACAACATCCATCAACGCACTGCTTGCTATAACAGACAGTGATGCCGGGCAAACGGAAACGTGGAGTGAGGCAAGACCACCTGCACATGGCACTGTAACCGGGGCTTATAGCACCACTGCTACAGGCGGTACGGTTATTCCAGCCGGATTATCCTACACACCAACTACCGGCTATACGGGGAGCGATTCATTTAAGATCAGAATTTCGGATTGTGGTTTTGTTTCGGATAGCATTGTAATCTATGTCACTGTTGTCAATTGCGCCCTTGGCACCACTCCTCGCGTCTCCGAAGGCGCGGAGATGTTGGAGGTATGGCCTAATCCAGTTAATGATGAATTAACCATAAAAGCCAGTAATTGTGCTTCTTTCAATATTTCAAACACAATCGGACAGGTATTGTTACAGCAACGGCTTGATAATACAGACACAAAAGTAAATGTCAAGATACTGCCTGCCGGGCTGTATTATTTAACGCTGAAAGGAAAGTCTGGAAATATGGTAAAGAAGTTTGTGAAGTTGTAGGCTGCATCAGGATAATAAATTAGTTTGTCAACGTTCCTAAAGCAAATAGACGAAGGAAAAAAATACCGTTCAATGAGGTTAAACAAATAGTGAGCGAATGGCGAAAGTAGACTTTACCAAGGTGCACAGTTATTGAAAAATATCTAGGTTTAGACTTTTATCCTACCACATGAAACACCACAGTCAACTGAAAAGAGATGGCTGATGCAAGACAAACTAACCATAATAAATACCAGCCTATAGATATACCTATTGCCTTTACACTACGGTAATACAAAACCAGCATTACAGCTACTGAAGCCACGAGCGAGTAGAGAAATCCTTTCTCTGGCATTAGATTCCTTAAAGGGTCTATACAAAACGGGATAAGCGCACACGAGCCTACAAAACAAACGAAACCTAGCTTAGCAATAAACGGCCACCGCTTTTCTTTAAGTAATAAAAATGCCGCCCCTATCTGTATAGCCCACTTAGCGCCGGCTATAGCACATGAGAGCAGCATTTTACCCTGATCAAAATGATACAAAGATTCAGCACACGCTATAAAATACCAGGTGATCACCGTAGAGAGGAAGAAATAAACTACGGCAGCTGTTATAAGGCGGGTATTGCTTTGAACGGACTCCATTTAGAAACCGTCTCCGTCCAGTAAGTTACCCAATCCGCCAAGTACACTACCTTCCTCCTTGCGGTTGAATGGTCTGCCGTATGCAAGTATTCTGCTGGCTAGCCTGCTGATAGGCAAGGTTTGTATCCAAACTGTACCAGGGCCCTGAAGCGTAGCAAAGAAAACCCCTTCCCCACCGAATATGGTATTCTTGATACCTCCCACAAACTGAATATCGTAATTGACACTGCTTGTAAACCCTACAATACATCCGGTGTCTATCTTTATCAATTCACCAGGTCTCAATTCTTTTTGAAATACATGTCCACCGGCATGCATGAATGCCATGCCATCACCTTCCAGTTTCTCCATGATAAATCCTTCGCCGCCAAACAGGCCGGTGCCCAGCTTCTTCTGAAACTCAATACCCACCGATACTCCTTTTGCCGCGCACAAAAACGCATCCTTCTGACAAATAACCCTTCCCCCAAGCCTCAAAAGGTCAACTGGAATGATCTTGCCGGGGAATGGTGCCGCAAACGAAATGTGCCTTTTTCCCTGACCAACATTAGTGTATGCAGTCATAAACAGGCTCTCGCCTACCAGCATTCTTTTACCTGCCGAAAACAATTTATTCAGCAGCCCGCCGGGTTGCTGGCTACCGTCACCAAATATGGTCTCCATTTGTATGCCATCGTCCATCATCATAAAACTGCCGGGCTCGGCAATTGCGGTTTCGTTTGGATCCAGTTCTATTTCAACATATTGCATCTCCTCACCAATGATGCGGTAGTCTATTTCATGATTCTGCATGTCAGATTTTTTTTGATAAAATTAGAAGTAATTCTGAACTATTCAGAAAGCATTGACCCTATAAATATCTTAATTTTCTGATAATTTTAAACAAACACGAAAACCCATGTACACAGCTCTATATTTCGCTACCCTAACAAGGTAATAAACCAGCCTTTGGGATAACAGAGCCAATCCAATAAAAAAAGCGAACTTTACCAGAGAAAGTAGGGATGGTGCTAAAAGACAATCATGGCAGGGCGATCAATTATTTACGGCTGGCTGTAACCGATAGGTGCAACCTCCGCTGCTTCTATTGTATGCCCGAAGAAGGGATCGACTGGCTGTCGAGGAAGGACCTGATGACCTACGAAGAAATGATGCGGGCATGCTCTCTGCTTGTGAAAATGGGCATTCAGAAGATACGCATCACTGGTGGCGAACCTTTTGTAAGGAAAGATATCATGTCTTTGCTGGAAGGACTCGCCGGGCTGCAAGGACTTGATGAACTTACTGTCACCACAAACGGAGTGGTTACTGCACCGCTGGTACCCGACTTGAAGAAGCTTGGGATAAAGAGCGTGAACCTAAGCCTGGATACGCTGGACAGAAACCGCTTTTTTGCAATTACCCACCGTGATGAGCTGCCGGCCGTAATGGAAACCATGGACCAATTGCTGCGGCATGGTATAGAGGTAAAGATAAACGCAGTAGTAATGGAGGGCAAGAATATAGGAGACATTATACCGCTGGTGGAACTGACAAAAGACCTGCCGGTAAGTGTCCGTTTTATTGAAGAAATGCCGTTCAACGGAGGAGATAAACACTATACCAACCTTACCTGGGATCATGTGCAAATACTGAAGACAATAAAGGACAGATTTCCGGCGATTGAAAAAATAAAAGACCCTGCTTACTCTACGTCCTACAACTACAATATACCGGGTCACAAAGGTAGTGTAGGCATTATAGCTGCATATACACGATCGTTCTGCGGCACGTGCAACAGAATACGCATCACGCCACAAGGCATACTCAAAACCTGTCTTTATGACGCAGGTGTATTCAATGTGAAAGACCTGATGAGGCAGAGCTGCAATGATGAAGAACTGGCTGCTTCGTTTTTAATTGCACTGGGAAAACGGACTAAAGACGGCTGGGAAGCCGAACAACAAAGAAATTTACTAACGGGCACCCACGAATCGATGGCTGCTATTGGTGGCTAAAACAGAACTGATGATAACCGTTGCTGAAGCTGAAAAAATAATACTGGCCGAGACAAGAGAATATGGCAGTGAGCTAGTAGACTTCCGTAATGCTGCGGGCAGGATTCTTGCAGAAGACATTGTTGCCGATCGTGACCTGCCTCCCTGCAACAGGGTTACTATGGATGGCATAGCTATCCGATATGCTGCGTTTGAAACCGGGATTCGTTCATTCAGCGTAAAGGCAACACAGGCAGCCGGTGATGCTACAATTGAGATACAAAACGACGAATGCATTGAGATAATGACCGGCGCTGCATTGCCTGATTCGGCAGATACGGTGATCAGATATGAAGACGTGACCATTGAAAACGGAATCGCTGCGGTTACGATTGATACGGTAAAACAAGGCCAGAACATACACTACAAAGGCAGGGACAAAAAGAAGGGAGATGTAGTATTGAGATCCGGGACAAGGATCGATGCATCTGTAATCAGCATGGCCGCATCTGTAGGTAAATACATAATACCGGCAAAACATCTGCCACTTGTAGGGATCATTTCAACAGGCAGCGAATTGGTGGATGCGGGTAGTGAGCCCGAAGCACACCAGATCAGAAGTTCGAATAGCTATACCATAAGTGCAGTGCTGGAGCAATACGGAATTAATGCCGATTTGATGCACCTGCCTGACGATAAAGAAACGACTGAACAACAACTATCTCAATGCCTTGAAAAATATGATGTACTGATTCTGAGTGGAGGCGTATCGATGGGTAAGTACGATTACGTACCTGAGGTGCTGGAAGATCTGAAAGTGGAAAAACTGTTTCATAAGGTAAAGCAGCGGCCGGGCAAACCATTCTGGTTCGGTAGGCACGCAAGCGGTGTTTTAGTATTTGCATTTCCGGGCAATCCGGTATCTGCATTTATGTGCCTGCACCGGTATCTGGTGCCATGGCTGGAGATGAATTTAAAAGCGAAAAGCAGCATGCAAAAGGCGTATGCCGTGCTGGACAGGGATGTAACCTTTACCGCACCTCTGCAGTATTTTATGCAGGTAGAGCTTCGACTAAATGAACAAGGCCAATTGACCGCTATTCCTGTTGAGGGCAACGGCTCGGGTGATTTTGCCAATCTGGTAGACTCAGATGCATTTATGGAATTACCTTTGGAACAAACTAATTTTAAGAAAGGTGAGGCCTACAGGGTATGGCCTTTTAAAAATATAATTTAGCATGAGCAATTTTACCCACTTAAATGAACAGGGACAACCTGCAATGGTTGATGTGAGCGAAAAGGCAGTGAGCAAAAGAACAGCCATCGCCCGTAGCATTATATCCATGCCGCCGGAGGTAATAGCCCATTTTACCGACGGGGATATAAAAAGTAAGAAAGGTTCGGTTTTCCAAACGGCAATCATTGCGGGCATAATGGGTGCGAAAAAAACAGGCGAACTGATCCCACTTTGTCATCCGCTGGGGTTGGACAACTGCAAGGTAGATATACATATAAACAAGCAGCAGGAAGTAGTCATTGACTGCACTGCAACCATTACTGCCAAAACAGGTATAGAGCTTGAAGCACTTGTTGGTGCCACGGTTGCCGCACTTACAGTATATGATATGTGCAAGGCACTGAGCCACGATATTGTGATAAAGGAAACCAAATTGATGGAAAAAACCGGAGGCAAACGTGATTTCAAACGCGCAGAATAAAACTCCATTGTATGGCCTGGTGCTTGCCGGTGGAAAAAGTGTGCGCATGGGTCAGGACAAGAGTGTGATATACTGGCACGGAAAGGAGCAGCGTTACTACATGGCCGATCTGTTGACCAGTGTTTGCGACGAGGTATTCATTTCGTGCAGGCCTGAGCAGGAAAATGGAATAGACAAAAATTACAACACGCTGATCGACAATTATCCGGGGGGAGGACCATTGATCGGCATTCTCTCGGCTTTTAAGAAGGCACCTCATGCGGCATGGTTCGTCACAGCCTGCGATCTGCCTTTGCTGGATCTGGCAACGTTGCAATTCCTTATAGAACAAAGAGACGCCAACTGTATTGCAAATACATTTAAAAGCTCATTCGATGGTCTGCCCGAACCACTCATCACCATCTGGGAGCCGGCCAGCTACAGTGTTTTACAGGCTCATATCGCTGACGGCTATACATGCCCGCGCAAGGCTTTGATCAGGAATGAGGAATTGGTAAAAATAATTCTGCCGCCGAATCCTGATGCGCTGCTGAATGCCAATACGCCTGAAGATGCTGAGAAAGTAAAGACTTTAATTGCAAAGGATATGTAACAATACCTGTGTTGGTTCGTCGTTTAGGGATGAGCCGCCACCCAAACTTCCCCGTCTTCAAACACTTCTTTCTTCCAGATGGGTACTGTTTGTTTTAGCGTATCTATAGCATACCGACAGGCATCAAATGCAGCACCACGGTGGGCTGCGGCAACAGCAATGATAACCGGTATTTCACCAACACCCAGTTTACCGGTGCGGTGGTGTATGAGTATTTTATTTACCGGCCATTTTGCCAATATTTCTTCTGCAATTTTTTTCATTTCCGCAATGGCCATTGGCTCATAAGCTTCAAATTCAAGGTACTGCACCGGTCTGCCCTTAGTAGCATTGCGCACTGTACCCAGAAACACATCTATGCCGCCGCTCTCGGGCGACTGCACCCAGTCGATGCACGACTGCACATTAAGAGGCGACTCTGATATTTTGATGTCTGTCATTGAAACTTAAATCTTCATCTAATATTTAAATGTATCATCCCCCGCTCACCGGTGGAATTATGGCAATTTCATCTGTATCATTGATCAGCTGTTCGGCAGCGGCATATTCGCCGTTAACAGCTATGGCAAAAGATTTTAAATCTCTCAGTCGTGGATACCGGCTTTCAAGAAGAGACCTGAGGCCGCTCAAAGTGATGCCACTTTCAAACGGCACATCAACAACACTGCCGCCTGTAATTTCCTTAGCTATCCCGAATGATAATACCTTAGCCATATGCCCTTAGTCAAAAATATGCAGGTGTCTGATCAATACTTCTGTGCCTGCTACAAATACCAGCAACGCAGTAACACGACGCACCACTAATTGATTGAATTTTACCGCACCCATACGCGAACCTATCTGCCCACCTACAAGTACTGCCGCACAAAGTATCCCGATACGGCCAAAGTTAATATAGTCTGTAACTGATACCAACTGCCCGGCAATGCCGGACAACGAATTGACCAAAATAAATACACTGGCAGTTGCTGCAATTTTCTTTGGTGAGTCCCACTTCATCAGGTTCAAAATAGGCGAAAGGAATATGCCTCCGCCAATACCCACCATCCCTGACAAAAAACCAACTAGTCCACCTACGATGCCATCCCTGACGTAGTTGGGCTCTTTTGCGACTATTTCACCTTCGGTATTATTCCTGTTTTTCAGCCAAAGCAAAACAGATGCAGCGATGAGTGTACTACCCAGTATCACAAAAAAGGTATCCTGCTCTAGTTCTATTGCCGCACCCAGAAAGGCCATAGGTACACTGGTAACGATCAATGGGATTATCTTCTTCCAGTTTACCTGGTTATTCCTGATGAAAATAATGGAGCCACCGGTGACAACAATAATATTACAAGTGAGGGCAGCCAGTTTCATTTCCTGAAACGGGAACGCATATAGTGTGAGTATAGCCAGGTAACTGGACCCACCTCCAAACCCAACTGAAGAATACACAAATGCTATTACCAGAAAGATGAACAAGATTTCCCAATGCTGCATATTTGCGGAAATTACTAACCTTTTATTAAAACCCATGCACTTCACGGTTGTTTTAGCCTCAGGCACACACGATTTATTAATGCGCCTTCAGGGTTCCGAGAATAAATTAATTTACATTTGACATTCTGAAACAAGGCATTATGCACAAACCAGTTTTATTGTTCTTAAGTTTTCTCCTGTTTTTTTTCACTCCCGGCTATTTGACTGCGGGTGAAAAAGCAATTGTAAAAATCTCCTCGGTGAAGCAAAAAGGTGAAGACGTACGCTTAGCGGTCAGTTCTTCGAAACCATTTATTTTTGGCAGCAATCAATATGTGTTGTACATAGGTGGCAAGGAATTCACTCGAACTGAGGAGAGCAGCGAGGAAAACAAACGTATTATGTCATTCCTGATCAGCAGAACCGAATACCGTGCAATTAAAGATGGCGCCAAAATGTACCTCTCATACGGGCGGGTGGAAGACACAGATATGGAGCAATACGCTAAGCATAGCATGAAATGCTGGAAACTGGGCACGTTCTCTAAAAAATTACTCAAAAAATAACCAGATAAATCTCTCTTGAGTACTTCAATACCAAAAAGGTATAAGGTCGCCCTGCGATAGATTGCTCGTTTTGAGTGTAAAAGGCAAACAGATGTGCTTGATCTCATCAATTTTCCCGAACCCGCTACTCAATAAACCCTACTCCTTCCGAAAATACTGCCTGCGGGAAACTACCATACAATGGCAATTACTTCAAACTGAAATTATTAGGAGAAAATGATCATTAAAAGGTGCGATACCGACTTCCAAAAAGTCAGTATCCGGTGTTTCCATTCTGTTTGACAGCAAAATATTAACCATGAATTATATCATGCGGAGTATTTGCGGTCATTTTACCGCAGATAGACCAATAGGAAGATAATTTTAATTACATTTGATTTACTGAATTTAAAAATATGAGAAAAATACTTACTCTGATTGTTGGTGCGGTGCTGATTGTGCTATCTAACGGTAACCTTTCAGCCCAGGAAAAGGCGAAAACTGAAATTACCTCAGTAAAGCAAAAAGATCAGACGATACTGTTTACGCTTACATCTTCAAAACCATTGATTTTTGCAGATAACCGTTATGTGCTGTATGTAGGCAAAAAAGCATTTGTACGCAGCGAAGTTCCCGGCGAGGAAAATAACCGCACCATTTCCTTTCTTATAGGCGAGCAGGAATTCAATACACTCAACGAAGGCGCAAATATGTATTTATCCTATGGCGATTTAGATATTGAGTCGATGGACATGGAGGCTTATACCGCCGAGAGCATTAAATGCTGGAGCATGGGCAAGTTTACGAAAGCACTACTGACGAAATAATATCAACCTGCAGGCAGGGCTCAAATGCCTGAGACATTTCTTTTTAGCATCAAAATAATTGTAAGCATATGAATTTTACCATTCCGGCAACGGGTAAGAAGGCCATCCTTTTCTTATTCGTAATACTGTTTAACAGCTATTCCAAATCACATGCCCAGACACCAGATCCGGGACTCATGGGAACACATGCTGTCGTCAAAGCCCAATATGATCTGGGAGACTCTTATTTTGCCGCAATACCTCCGTACCTCACCCATGCCATGGAGTGCCGTGGATCTGTGCATTATCCATCCGACCTTAGTTCTGGGCCGTTCCCAGTGCTGTTCTGGTTACACGGCAGGCACAGTACTTGCTATAACACCTCCACGCTTGCAACCAGTTCAACCTGGCCATGCCCCTCCGGAAGGCTACCGATCCTGAGCTACGAAGGATACGATTATGCAGCACGCGTTATGGCCAGCCATGGTTATATAGTTATTTCGGTGTCGGCTAATGCCATTAATGGCTGGGACGGAGTATCAGGTGCTTCCTCAGACAATGGTATGACTGCACGTGGTCGCCTTGTACAATGGCACATGGATTTGTGGCAGGGATGGAATACAACGGTAACAACCGGTCCATTCGGATCTTTGTTTGTAGGTGCCCTCGATATGCAGAATGTTGGCACCATGGGTCACTCACGCGGCGGCGAAGGTGTTGTGTACAACGCAGAATACAACAGGTCTCTGGGCAGTCCCTATGGTATCAAGGCCGTACTTACTCTTGCACCCGTAGATTTTTACAGGCATGTACTTAACAAAACTGCATTACTTAACATTGCTCCTTATTGCGATGGCGACGTGTCTGATCTGCAGGGTGTACATTTCTATGACGATTCCCGCTATAAAGACACCACCGACGAAACGCCAAAACATTGTATCCTCGTAATGGGTGCCAACCATAACTACTTCAATACAGTTTGGACACCGGGATCATGGATCGCTGGTGGTGCCGACGACTGGTTGTATACCGGCACTTCCACTTCGGCCTATTGCGGTGCAGCCTCTACAGGTACCGGTCGACTTGACTCGAACACCCAAAAGGCAGTGTACAACACTTATGCAGCCGCATTCTACAGGTATTATCTTGGGCACGAAACTAAATTCGAACCCATTCTGAAAACCAAAAACGTTTTCCCTCCTGCATCTGCTGTTATTGATTCATCTAAGATCTTTGTTTCTTACCATGCAGGTAAAACCGACAGGCTGGATATTAATACTGTAGACAGCACTTACTGTCTGTCTGTAAACACCCTTGGTGGAAGCGTTACCAATACTTCTCTTACCTCTCCTACCGTTTGTGGTGGCGGAGTAACAATGTCTGTTTGTGATGCTGGTCCTGCCGGTGCGCAGTTACCTCATCGTGGTTCTACAACCATCAAAGGATTAGGACAAATGAGAATAAAATGGGTTGACACGAACGGTGTTTACCAAAACGATATTCCTCCTGCGAAACAGAATTTCACTGGTTTTGAAAGTATTTCTTTCAGATCGTGTGAAAACTTTATGGAAACAAGCAGCGGTCCGGCGCTTAATTTCTCAGTTCAACTGATTGACTCAGCGGGCAATATGAGTAGCCGTCCTGTTGGATCATATTCTCATGCTTTATTTTTCCAGCCGGGCACAACTTCAGGTGATCTACCGAAGGAAGTATTCAATACTATCAGTATTCCACTCGCCGACTTTACCGGCGTGAATCTGGCTAAGATTCGCCACATAAAATTCAAGTTCAATCAGTCTACCGCTGGTGCAATACTGGTGAGCGATCTGGCGCTGAACAATGGTCCATGCGGAAACCTCAATGCTAACTTTACCCATACTGTGGTTACCGGACTGAGCGTGTCTTTCACTAATACCACACAGTCGGCCTATGGCGATACATTGTCTTACCTGTGGCATTTCGGCAACCCGGCTTCCGGCACAAATGATACGTCCACATTCCAAAACCCCGGCACACACTTGTATACCACATCCGGGTCGTTTACAGCCTGCCTTTATGTGACATCGCACCGCAGAAACGGAATGGTTTGTGTTGATACCTTTTGTACAACTGTAGTGGTAGGTTCGGCACTTGAAGCTCAGAATCAACAATTGCCGCAGATCACTATTATTCCTAACCCGGCCAAAGACTATCTGCAGATCAATGGTGCGGAAAGTACAGATATACTCAGACTAACTAACCTGTATGGCCAGGAAGTATTTACCAGTCCTGTTACAAATTCATTCATCAGACTGCCTGAAACACTTCCTGCAGGCATGTATTATGCACTTCTGGTCACTGCCAAAGGCAATGTATACCAGAAGGTGATCATCAACAGATAAAACAATAAAAATCG
>CAIKOJ010000123.1 GCA_903829015.1 uncultured Bacteroidota bacterium | reverse complement strand
TTCATATAAGCCCGAATATGCACTGAACTGAATTTTCTGTTGCTGAATTAGCATCCTTCAAAATACAAAAAAGGGAGCAGAAAACTAAATTTTCCACTCCCTTTCTTTCTGTCGTACAAAAAGGACTTTTTCAGTGCCCTCTATAAACCGGGGCTTTTTAATTTTGATTTTTGGATATTAATAATCCATTCCACCCATTCCACCTGGCATTCCACCACCCATTGGGGCTGCAGATTTTGGCTCAGGTTTGTCGGCGATAACACACTCGGTAGTCAGGAACATGCTGGCGATAGATGCTGCATTTTCCAGAGCTACACGGCTCACCTTTGTAGGGTCAATAACACCAGCAGCAAGCAGGTTTTCATAAACCTCTGTGCGTGCGTTGAAACCATAGTCAGCTTTACCTTCGCGCACTTTCTGTACGATGATAGAAGCTTCAAGGCCTGCATTGTTTACGATCTGGCGAAGTGGCTCCTCTAATGAACGGCGAACGATAGCAATACCTGTTTTTTCATCAGGGTTATCTGTTTTTACCTTTTCCAGAGATTCAATAGCGCGGATGTACGCAACACCGCCACCAGGTACTATACCTTCTTCAACAGCAGCGCGTGTAGCATGCAGTGCATCGTCTACGCGGTCTTTCTTCTCTTTCATTTCTACTTCAGATGCAGCACCGATGTACAATACAGCAACACCACCACTCAGTTTAGCAAGACGCTCCTGCAGTTTCTCGCGATCGTAATCACTTGTAGTAGATTCGATCTGAGATTTGATCTGGTTAACCCTTGCTGTGATATTAGCTTTATCACCTTTACCACCAACAACAGTAGTGTTGTCTTTGTCGATCGTAATGCTTTCAGCCTGGCCTAAAGAAGCAATTGTTGCATTCTCCAGTTTATAACCCTGATCTTCGCTGATAACGGTACCGCCTGTAAGCACAGCAATATCCTGCAGCATTTCTTTACGACGATCGCCAAAGCCCGGTGCTTTTACAGCAGCGATCTTCAATGATCCACGCAGTTTGTTCACCACCAGAGTAGCCAGTGCTTCACCGTCTACATCTTCGGCAATGATCAACAACGGGCGACCGCTCTGTACAACTGTTTCAAGTATTGGCAGAATATCTTTAAGAGAGCTTACTTTCTTTTCATAGATCAGGATGTAAGGATTCTGCAACTCAACCAGCATTTTTTCTGAGTTGGTTACAAAATACGGGCTTAAATATCCACGGTCGAACTGCATACCTTCTACCACTTCTACAGTAGTTTCAGTGCCTTTCGCTTCTTCAACAGTGATAACACCTTCGTTACCTACTTTTGCCATAGCCTGCGCTATCAATGCACCGATGGTATTGTCGTTGTTTGCAGAAATAGAAGCAACCTGCTCTATTTTCTTGTTGTCGTTGCCTACTTTTTCAGACTGTTTTTTCAGGTTTTCAACAACAGCGGATACAGCTTTGTCGATACCGCGTTTCAGATCCATTGGGTTGGCACCGGCAGCTACGTTTTTCAGACCTTCGCTGATGATAGACTGAGCAAGCACTGTAGCAGTTGTAGTACCGTCACCGGCAAGATCTGCTGTTTTAGATGCTACTTCTTTCACCATCTGTGCACCCATGTTCTCAATAGAATCTTCCAGTTCTATTTCTTTAGCAACAGAAACACCGTCCTTTGTGACGCTGGGAGCACCGAATTTCTTTTCGATAACTACGTTGCGTCCTTTTGGTCCGAGAGTAACTTTTACAGCGTCTGCTAATATATCCACACCGCGCTTCATTCTGTTACGCGCTTCTATGTTGAAGAAAAGTTGTTTTGACATAGTTTTAAATTTGATAATTTGGCGATCAGCCAATTAGTTAATTATTGTTGTTTCTTATTTTATTCTTTGGTAAGACTGCAATTTTCAAATTGCTGAATTGTCTCATTGGCACATTTAAATCACCGCCAGAATGTCGCTTTCACGCATAATCAGATAGTCTTCACCTTCGAAGCTAACCTCAGTACCAGCATACTTGCCATATAAAATGGTGTCGCCTGATTTTACAGTCATTGGCTCGTCTTTTTTGCCAGGACCAGCCGCAACTACGGTACCACGTTGTGGTTTTTCTTTTGCAGTATCCGGGATGATGATTCCTCCGGCAGTTTTTTCCTCAGCGGGAGCAGGTTTCACTATTACCCGGTCGTGCAACGGGGTAATGTTCGCATTTTTTGCCATAATTATTAATTTTTGAATTTTGTTTCTAGTTTGTACTAACCAATCATCATTAATTGTGCCACCCTGAAAACCGGAGAAATTTTGGCTATTTTGGCAGAAATGGACTGTTTTTTTTGCACATACAAGTGTTTTTAAGGTCATTTTTTCACACTTGCAAAAATTCAGTATGCGTTTAAATGACATTTCCCCTGCAAGGCAGGGGAAATTAATAGATTTATTAAATATGTACCGTAGGGTTAAGCTGAGAGAAGCACCTGCCAGGCATGTCCAACATTCCCGGCAGCCAACAACTCTTTTGCATATTGGTGGAGGGCATCCTTTTTCCCTTCCAGGTCATGGGTAAATTGTTTCAAAATCGAAGTCAGGCGGTCATCTACGGTCTCAATACTAACCATAGGAATGGACGTTGAATTGCCCAACATACCTAAGTCGTTGCCGGTTAGAATTTTGCTATTGCGGATATGGGCAGGCAAAGCATCAACGCCAACACCCAGTTCGGCATTAGGTTTATGCACTTCAAAAATGGCACTGCCAGATGCACGGCAATAATAGTCGGCACCCATTCTGGCAACAAGATCTATTTTATTGGGGTCAATTTTCCCGAGTTCGTCCAGTACATTATCATCGAGGTGCATACAGAGCACTTCACAAATGATCAGATTTGCAGCGCCGCCTTCCTGTCCGGTTTCAATCACTTGCAGCACTTTGCACTCTAATTGCGCAGGCGACTCCTTTACCCTGAATGGTTTGACCATATCTGATTTTACAGGAGTAAAGCCAGCCTTTACAAACTCATCTACGCCTTTAGGGTATTCACAACTGCTCAGATTCATTTGCTGTACCATGCTATAGTTCACCACATTGATGACTACTTCTTTGGTATCATACACATTTTCGAGGCTGTGTTTAATGGTATTATCCCTCACACGCCGGGCCGGCGAGAAGATAAGAATTGGCGGCTTGCTGCCAAATACATTGAAAAAGCTGAACGGAGATAAATTTGCCACTCCATTGTTATCAATTGTACTGGCAAAGCATATGGGTCTGGGCGCAATAGACCCCAGTAAATATGCGTGCAGCTGAGCGGTTTTTATTTCTCCCGGAACAATTTTCATTTAGTTATCTTATCTCGAAATTAGCCAATGTTACAAATTCAGTCACTCGTGCGTCAATATCTGTAGCCGTAAGTTCTTTTAATCTTTCGGGGCCGAATTTCTCTACACAATAAGAAGCCATTGCAGAACCGATGATCACTGCCGCTTTCATGCTTTCAAACGAAGTATCGTTTATCCTTGCCAGATAGCCTATGAAGCCACCTGCAAAAGTATCGCCGGCACCAGTTGGATCAAACACGTCTTCCAGCGGTAATGCCGGTGCAGAGAATATTTTATCTCCGTAGAACAATAAAGCTCCGTGTTCACCTTTTTTAATGATCACATATTTAGGCCCCATTGCCTGTATTTTCTTTGCTGCTTTTACAATTGAATGTTCGCCACCCAGCTGGCGCGCTTCGCTGTCGTTTACCATCAGCAGGTCTACCATTCCCAGCACATTTTTCAGGTCATCCAGAGCTACATCCATCCAGAAATTCATGGTATCCAGTATCACTAGTTTCGGGCGGTTTTTCAACTGCTGCAACACGCTGATCTGCACTGCAGGCGCAAGGTTGCCCAGCATTACATATTCAGAGTTTTGGTAGCTCTCGGGGATTTTTGGATCAAACTGCGCCAGTACGTTGAGGTCAGTAACCAGCGTGTCCCTGGTATTCATATCGAGGTGGTACCGGCCACTCCAGAAAAAGCTTTTCCCGTCTTTAACTATTTCAACACCCTCCATAGATACTCCCCTGTTCTTCAGCAGGTTCATTTCCTCTTCAGGGAAGTCGCCACCCACTATAGACACCTCGTTTATAGACGATATAAAATTAGAAGCAGCCCAGGCGGCATACGTTGCAGATCCACCAATGACCCTCATGAGACTGGCGGCATTGGCGGGAGGAAAAACAGCGGGCATGATGCCGAGTACAATCCGCCTCTTGTGAGCGGTAGAGG